>JAKOTC010000126.1 GCA_029776465.1 Bacillota bacterium | reverse complement strand
TTCCGGCACCTTGATGCCCCGCTCGTTGAAAAACGCAATGGCGCTGCGGGCCATCGGATCGTTGCAGGCGAAAAGGGCCGTTGGCGGTTCCGCACAGCCGAGTAGTCTTTCCAGCTCCGCTTGTTCTATTTTTGTGGGCGTCGCTTTTATCAAATAATCCGGATTCAAGCTGATGCCGTGCTCGGACAATGCCAACTGGTACCCCGCAAATCGCTGCTTAAAACTGCGGGAATCCGCAACTGTGCAGGCGATATTGCGGTGTCCCAACTCGATCAGGTACTCCACCGCCTTTTTGGCTCCCCATAAATTGTCCGCCAGCACATTATCGAATTCGTGAACCTCCTGCTGCACGTCCAAACCAACCAGGGGAATGCCGGTTTTAAGCAGTCGCGTTATCAAATCAAGGCTGATTTTCCCCACCAGAATCAATCCGTCTGTTTTTTTGGCGGCCACGAGCTCCATGAGCATCTTTTCCTGCATTTCGTTGCCGGCGTAGTTAAAGACGAGTTGATAGCCTTTGTCATTGGCCTCTTTTTGGATCACGCTCAAAATCAAGGGATAAAAAAAGCTCACTTCGGAATTGAAATCAATGTCCGAGCTGGCCACAAAACAAATCGTTTTCGAGGCTTGTTCCTCGTTTTTGCGGTATCTTTTTCGCTTGTTGGTATAGCCGTATTTGTGCGCCAGCCGCAAAATGGCCTCCTTCATCTCGGGATTTACCCCTTCCTTGGAGTTAAGCGCCCGAGATACGGTAGACTTGTCAACATTAAGCATTTTGGCAATTTGCGCTTGCGTTATCGACAATTTACCCTCTCTCCATCTCTGTTGATTTCTCATCCAAAAAATGCCGCAACTTGTTACATTTTAGAAATAATTATTTCATCAACATTATAGCCTTATTTCCAAACTTTGTCAACATTAAAACCGCAACTTATTTCGAAAAAAAGCTGTTTTAGCAGGAAAAACAACTTTTAGAACTGACGTATTTCCGCAACAACTTTCAAAGTTGCTCTGCAAAAGAGCCGCAACCAATCCACAACATTTTACGCAACTTTTTCGCAACAACCTGGACAAAAAAGACCCCGGCGGCTGTCAGGACCGCCGAGGCCCGACGACAATTGTGACATCATTCCATTTAATCGATCCGGAAAAGCCTTGCGCTCTCGCCTGGAAGCTCCAACCCCGCAAGCTGCACTGCTTCTCCTGTCACCAGATCCGTGGCCTTCCCGTCGGGCCAGGAAAGCTGGGAGAAAATCCCTCGCTCGCCGGCGAAATTGACGGCCAGCACATAACGTTTGCCATCCGCTCCTTCCACCAGCATAGCCCGCAGCAGAGAACGCGGTGCTGAGATACAGGCGTATTTGTGCAAATTGGCTTTGGTCTCCCGATGGGAGGAGCCTGCCTGCAGCACAACCCCGAGATCGTAAATCACCTCGCCAGGATCCACAGTATGAAGTCCCACCCTCGCCGGAAAACAGATTTCATCGGCAAAAAGCTGGCCTCCTGTCGTGGAGTTGTCACATCTAGAGGGATCGAAATGGGGTTTCAGACCAATCTGCCTCCTGCCCGGTCTGTAAATCGAAATGGTATCCGCGCCGTACAGCCCGATCACAGAGAGTTTGTCTTCCACGTTAAGCCAGCTGCTGCCCAGATTGAGAAGTTCCTCCTCGCTGCCAAAACCGGGCAGCTCGAGCTTCTCGTGTTCTGTGTAGTAGACGCGACTGTTGCCGTTGAAAATATCGTTGGGAATTTGCAAAAACAGCCCCTTGCTGGAGACAAGATACGTTCTCCGCTCGGGATTCACCGCCCGCTGCAAGACAATTGCGGTGGCGTCATCCGGCAGCGCCGCGAACACCAGCTGCTGCTCCGCGACAATCTCCCCGGGTTGTCCTTCAGCACTCATCCGCAGAGAGTGGAATACGGTCTTGCCCCATGTCAGAAAGCCGCCGGTGAAGGTTTTTTCTTGCCGGGAGACAACCTCTTGCTGGTTGAGCGTGCCGAGACCCACAATCTGTCCCGCGAGATTGGTTCGCCATTCGGCAAGGTCGCTGGCTTCCACTGGCAGGCAAAGCCCTTGGGGAGGCTGAGCCGCGCCCCAGACAAAGGAAGCAGCCCTCCGCTTTCCCCTGACAAAAGCGGCGCCGTGGTATTCGTCGGACCAGGAGAAGATGGGCAAGCTCCTCTCCGGCACCTCTGTGGGCAGGGAAAAGATCCTCCGCCAGTAGGCGGCCATGGAAAGGGTTACGGCTCTGTCCGCTTCCAGCCTGGTGTAGTACAGGGGCGAAACCTTGCTCATTTCCTCTAGCCGCTGGGAGAGAAAACTTCCATCCTTGTTGGCAGCAAGTTCCCGCTCGATTTGCCGCAGCCACCCAGCTTCAAAAGCGCACGCATCCAAATCGCCCGTCAGATCTTCCATGAGCAGCCAGCTGGGGATGGCGTAATCCTGGCAATAACAGTACCGGACTCTTGTGTCGCCGCCGATGCGCAGGAGCCTGCCGTCGGGGAAGGTGCAGTGCTTCACAAGCTCCCAGAGCTCTTGCAGGCGGTGATACAATGCCTCGGGCGGCTTGAGACCTCTCTTCTTATAGAAAAAGTGCAGCATGGCCGCGTTGGATAGACAAATCACCATATAGCCCACATTCAGATAACCGTGGTGATTGAGGGCAAAGGAAGGAAAGAAATTCGGCCCTACGAACCTCTCCGCCACAGCCTTGCCATCCACGATTTTTTGCGAGAATTCGTCTTCGGGCAGGGAGATGCCGTTGAGCAAAAAGCGGATTCCCTTTTCGACATATTCTTCTGCGCGAGGCGCGTCGGGGTACATGGCCGCGGTCCGGAGCAGCACCGCGCCGTTCCAGATGTTGCTCTCCGGCTTGTTTTTGCCGCTGTCATTGTTGAGAGCGGCCACTATCTCGTAATGGTCCAGCAGCCAGTCGCTTTCGGAAAGCAAAACCTTGCGCAGCAATTCTTTGTCTTCGGGAGTCATATGTTCTTCTATGGCCTCCACCCCGTGCATCATCCGCTCGATCCCCAGGACGCTGATCCAGGTATGGCCCCATTTTGTGCCGTCTGTGCAGCGGTGGCTGCCTTCAAGGTGGCTCTCCAAGGAAAAACGAAGGGTTTTCAGCGCGTACTCCAGCACTTTTTCCCTGGGAAGCCCCGCCCGCTTTTCGTCAAATTCCGGGTCTGCGGCCAGGACCGCAAAGGCGGCGAAAGCTTTTTGGTTGGTCTGCACTCCCCAATTGTTGTAGCCTGTGCCGTAACAGACGAGATCTGGCCTTTCGGGGAGGGTGTAAAGATACTTTTCCTGTGACTTAACCCAAGGTTCCAAACAGCGCAAATACCATTGCCAGCTCAGCTGTCGCATCGTTTTTCTCCCTTTCTTTAAATTCTCTCCAACGGATTGTGGTTTCCGTACGTTGGCGCCGGTCCACCGCTTGGGGCCGCCCAGCGCACGGCGTTGCAAATAACTTTTTGCACCACAGGGTGGTAATAAGTGGGGTAGGTCTCATGGCCCGGCTGGAAATAAAAAATCTTGCCCGCTCCCCGGGTGAAAGTGCAGCCGCTGCGGAAGACCTCGCCCCCGGGGAACCAGCTGAGGAAAACGACGCTTTCAGGCGGCGGAATTTCGAAAGGTTCCCCGTACATTTCCTCCTGCTCCAGCTCGAAATGCTCCGGCAGCCCTTGACAGATGGGATGCCCCGGCTCCACCACCCACAGGCGTTCTTTCTCGCCGGCCTCCCGCCACTTGAGGCCGCAGCTGGTGCCCATAAGGCGCTTGAAAACCTTGGCCTTTTGGCTGGCGTGCAGGGCGATAAAACCCATGCCGGAAAGAATCCTTCTCGTCACCCTCTCCGCAACCTCATCCTCGACTTCCTGGTGGGCAATATGTCCCCACCAGATCAGCACGTCTGTCTGAGCCAGGACTTCCTCGGTGAGGCCGTGCTCAGGCTGCTCTAGCAGGGCGAACCGGACGCTGAACCCTTCCTTTTGCAAAAAATCGCCGAGCACAGCGTGAATGCCCTGGGGATAGATTTTCCGGACTTCCTCGTCTCGTCTTTCGTGAACGAATTCGTTCCAGACTGTCACCCGCAAGCTAGCTCCCTCCTCTAAGCAAGGTCTGGCCGCGCCAAGTCCAGCAGAGACCTGCCGCTGATTTCCCCCGGACTGCCTGCCAAAAGCGTCTGCAAAGCGGTGGCGCAAACTTCTGTCGCAAGGACCAGGCGCTCTCCCTCCGCTTGCCAGGCGGCTGAAAGCCCGGAGGCGACCGTGGTTTCAACCGGGGAAAACTCCTTTCCGGCACCTCGCGGATACATGCTGAGGGCAAAGACGGCATAAGCCGGAAGGTTTCTGAAATCCAGCCTGCGCGCCTCCCCTTTATAAAAAACCAGGTCCAGCCACCCGCCTGCGCCATCCCTGCCTGTTTCCAAAGACACGGGCAGTTGGCCAAAGGCAGCTTCGGCAATTTGCAGTTTGAGTTCCGCAGCGCCCAGTTTGATCGTAACAATCTCGCCCATGGCCACGTTTGCCGGCAGCTGGACAAGGGGATCCGAAAACTGGAAGCGCAGTCTGAAATCCCGGGCGGTTATTGTCCCCTCCTGCACCATGTCCAAGCTGACATGGGTGTCACCGCCGTCGGTGGCGAAATTCACCGCACCGAGGACATTGCCTTCGAGCTGTACACTGTGGAGCACGGCAGAGCAATAATCGTAGCCGTCGTGGAGGGCCCGCAGACGGAAGAAAGCCGCCCCGGCGGAACCCTGCCAGTGAGCCAAAAGCGCCCTGGTTTGGTTCCAGAGGGTCGCTTTGGAAAAGGTGCCCAGGGCAAATTCCTTTTCCAGGTGGGTGGTGGCCACAAGCTTCTGACTGCGGCTCACCAGCGTCCGCTCGGTGCGGGGAGCGGAAAGCTCTTGGAAATACGGCCGCAATTCTTCCGGGCAGCTCCAATCCACTCTGGGGCAAGCCAAGGATAGCTCCGGCTCCTCCACGAATTCGATTCCTGTCGCAAGCTGGAGCCTGGACCAGAGCTTCTCGTCCTGAAGATCGCCGTAGGCGCGGCTGTATGGTCCGGCCCATTGGCGGGTGGGGGGATGAAAGTGTTTGGCCACAACGGACCAGGCCAAATTGTATAGGCTTTCGCTTCGCTTTCTGCTTTCCTCGTCCCTTACGTACGCCAAAAGCCTTGCCAGCACGTCCAAAGCCACGATGGTATAGGTGGGACTGTTGTATTCGTTGAAGGAACCTTCCTGCATGGTGTGGCGATAGATCTTTTCCAGGCGGGCCTTCCCATAGCGGAAAAATTCCTCCGCCCCGAAAAGCTCCCCTGCCACCAGGGTCACAAAGATACCCATGAGCGCGATGTTGGTGTAGCCCGGGGTCACGTCCCGCTTGATGATGGATTTGGCGGCGTGAAAGACGGAAGCTTTAATGGCCTCCTGCAAGTCCCGGGAGAGAAGTTCGCGGTGCTCGAGGAGAATGACCAAAAGTTCTTGTCCGCAAAAGTCCGCCCAGTTCCAGTCCGGAGGCGCCATCTGCCAAAGGGGCTCCTCGTAAAACCAAGGCCAAATCCCATAGGTTTCATGACCGGGATCCGTGTCCTGCAGGGAGAGCACCTTGCGAATTACGGCTTCCGCCCGCGCCGCATCTCCCCGATCCAAAAGGGCCAGGGCGTAAATCAATGATTCCCTTGTGGGATGAACAAATCCCCCCTTCAGGGTGGTGTGGTACCCTGGCGAGGAGAAGGGTCTTTTGATCAGCTCCGCTTCGGGATCGTATTGTTCGTCCCACTGTGTCAGGGCTTTTAAAAATGGCTGTTCATATTTTTTCAGCATTTTTCCATCTCCCCGTGCCGGTAAATTTTCAAGCGCAACCGCACCTTTTCCCCCACAACCCCTCTAAGCTGGAGTCTGTGGATTTTCTCTCCCCAGACTTTTTTGAGTCCCTCGTCAGCAAGCTTGATGGCGTGGCTGGTGAATTGACAATCCATCCCGCAGAAGAGGAGATCCGCAAAAGGTCCCGCGGCGTCAAAAAGGACCACCCTGCCATCCGCTTCTTGGCGCGGCACCAGCGGGGTGAGATAATTGAAAATTATCGTGTTTTGTCCTTTTTGCAGCTGGATGTCGTCTGTGACCTCCACAAAGGGAGGGGCGGTTCGCACGAGCCGCAAGCTGCGCTCGTACCGCACCAGACCCGCCCTCTCGGGATAAGCAGCTTCAAGATTCATTGTGAATACAGTCTGTTCACCTTGGGC
>JAKOTC010000125.1 GCA_029776465.1 Bacillota bacterium | reverse complement strand
TTTCGACAAATCAACACCACCTTTGTATCCATATGGTATGATGTATTATGATCCAATCATATTAGAAATAACAACCCGATTATGATATAAGCCCGGAGTTTAGAACGCATGGGTAATTCAAACAACAGGTTTCCAATAGATTACTATACCATAATGTTCATCCGATTTAAACTGTTTCTTTTAAATAATGCCGTCCCGGCAACAGTTTTATCAGCCCTTCCATCTCCAGCTCGGTTACGGCGGCCAGCAGACGGGCGGAGGGCAGGCCTGTTTCCGAGGCGATCTGGTCGATATGTTTGGGAAGGGTCGAATCGAGTCCGTCAAAAACCGCTTTTGCGTCCTCGCTCAGGGTCTCCGGTATTCTCGGAAGCACAGGATCAGCCTGCGGCTGACCGGCAGGTGAAATCCCCTCCTGCTCTTCCTGCCGAACTGCGGTCTTTGGGACACCAACGCGGGTTTTGACCGGCTCGATGCGCTTGGGTATGACAGGCTCTTCAAAAGCCTTCAGGGGCAAATCCGCCAATTGGGGCTTTAAGATTTTGGCATAGCCCGCCTGATATTCATTGATAATATCGCTGACCCGGGCAACCGGTTTGGCTCCGTCCCCGATCAGCTTGCTGAGGGCCTCGGCTCCCCTGCGGTTGTAATCGGTCATCAAGACAAAAACATCCCTGCCCTGTTCAGCGGCAAGGTTGGCGGTGATTAACGAACCGCTTCTGGGCTTGGCCTCCACCACCAAAACCCCTACGGACAGACCGGAAATAATCCGGTTGCGCACCGGGAAATGGGGACCCAGGGGAGGCTCGCCCACGGGATATTCACTGAGAACGGCCCCATGGCGGGCGATGATCTCCATCAGTTCTTCGTTTCCGTGGGGATAGCAGTAGTCCAGCCCGCATCCCAGAACCGCGAGGGTCTTCCCCCCGCCTTTCAGGGCGCCTTTATGGGCCATGGTGTCAATGCCGGCCGCCATGCCACTGACCACCACCGCGCCGGCCGCCGCCAGTCCCATGGCAAACAGCTCGGCCGCCCGGGCGCCATAGGAGGTCATGGAGCGGGTGCCCACCACGGCGATCGCCGGCAGCTCGTCAATCTGCTCTAACAATTGCAAATCCCCCCGGACATACAATACCACCGGAGGATTGGGAATCGCCGACAGCCGCCTCGGCCATTGGGGAGATTGGGGCGTGAGAACAGAAATCCCCGCCTCGGCGGATTTTTGCTCGATTTCCGCAGCCTCTTCGAGGGTGCACAACTCGGACCTCTTCAGGTCAATGCGGTATTTGGGCAAAACCTTCGCCAGGGATTTTCGCTGCCTCCAGATTTCCTCGGCGCTGCCCAGCTGCTCCAGCAGTCCGCCCGCAACGGGGCTGCCCTCTCCGAAACAGCGGGAAAGCCAGATATCATATACCGCTCTGCCAAACTCCATCCGACTTCACACCTTCCAATCATTCTTCAAAAGGCTGAATTGCGCTGTCTTTCAATGCTTGGCGAAAACTTCCCAAATTAAAATTCCCGCGGCAATAGCGGCATTTAGGGACTCTGCCCTGCCCTTCATGGGAATTGTCACGGGAGTCGTAAGTTCAATCAGTTCTCTGCGAATACCCTCCGCCTCATTGCCGATGATCAAGCCGCCCTTTTCCACAGGAGGCAGGTCCTGAATCGGCAGGGCCCGGGCATCCGGAACCGCGGAATAAAAAATCATCCCCCGGCGCTGCAGGCCCTGAATATCGTCAAGAGGGTCCTCCATGGAATAAATGCGGAGTCGAAAGGCTCCGCCCATGCTGCTTCTCAAAACCTTGGGGGAAAAGACATCACAGCATCCGGGGGTCAGCAGAATATCCTCCACCCCGAAGGCCTCGGCGGTTCGAAGGATGGTCCCCATATTCCCCGGATCTGCGATCCGATCCAACAGCAAAACCCGTTCTCCGGTCAGCTCGGAGAGGGAGCGGGTCAGGCCTTCCGTCTGCACCACCCCGTAGACCCCCTGGGGAGACTGGGTCTCGGACAGTTCTTTTTCCAGCGCGGGATCAATCAGGGCGGCCTGTGAATGGGCGCAGGCCTCTTCCCAAAAATCCGGCTGGCGCTGGGCAAAATCGGGGGTTGCAAAGATCTCGACCACCCCGCCGCTCTGCAGCGCGTCCCGGCAGAGCCGAAGGCCCTCCACAATGCACAGCCCGGTTTTTCTGCGGAAGGAGGCGCTCTCCCTCAGCTTTCGGTATTGCTTGATGCGGGGATTGGCCGCGGAAGACAGAATCGGCGGCATCGGTTCACCTCGGATTGTCCATAATAAGCATAAAGCTGTGCCGGCGTCAGGAATGTCCCCAACTGCATATCGGCACAGCTGTTATTTATTCTTTAACCAGCCTTGGAGACTTTCTCCACCAGAGCGGTGAAAGCGGCGGCGTCGTTGACAGCGATTTCAGCAAGCATCTTGCGATTCAGGGTAATGCCGGCCTTTTTCAGCCCGTTCATAAAGGTAGAATAGTTGGTGCCGTTCATTCTGCAAGCGGCATTGATACGGGCGATCCAGAGGCTGCGGAAATCACGCTTTTTCAGTCTGCGGCCAACATAGGCGTATTGACCGGATTTCATCACGGCCTGTTTGGCAGTTTTAAAAAGCTTATGCTTGCTTCCAAAATAGCCCTTTGCGGACTTAATCACTTTATTTCTTCTTTTGCGCGTCATCATTACGCCTTTAACTCTAGCCATTTGTTGTTACCTCCGTTATTATTGGGGTTCGCTTATGCGTAAGGAAGCATCTTTTTAATAGCTGCCTCGTTGGTGGTATCCGCATATCCGGCCTTACGCAATCCTCTTTTCAGCTTGGTGGTTTTACCGCTGAGGTTATGTCTACGGTTCGCGTGACCCAGCTT
>JAKOTC010000124.1 GCA_029776465.1 Bacillota bacterium | reverse complement strand
ATGTTGAGATTCTGGATAAAAATAAGATCGGTAGCGATATCATTTCCATTGGCACCTATGTCACGGTTTTAGACGTTGAGGAAAATGAAGAACTGAAATTCCACATTGTCGGTTCCACTGAAGCCGACGGGGACAAAAATCTGTCCAATGAATCCCCGGTGGGAAAAGCCCTGATCGGCAAGCGCGTGGGGGAGACCGTTACGGTTGAAACTCCCGGCGGTGCCATGGAATTAAAGGTGCTTGGAATTAGCCACGACGATAATTAACCTGAAAGAAAAGGATGTAAAATCAATGGACGAGCAGAACCTTGAACAAAACCCTCAGCTGGAAAATACGGAGGATCTATCCGAAATTCTTCGGATTCGCCGAGACAAGCTGAGTGCACTTTGTGAAGCCGGGGCCGACCCTTTCCTGATTACCACCTTCGACCGGGATCATTCGGCTGCCGAAATCAAAGAGAATTTTGAAACGCTGGAAAACACCACCGTCCGGGTTGCCGGCCGTATTAAAAGCTGGCGGGACATGGGAAAAGCTACTTTTATGGATCTGCAGGATTTATCGGGCAAGATCCAGCTGTATATCAAAATCGATGAGGTGGGCGAAGAAGTCTACCGCAATTTGGACAAGTGGGACATCGGAGATATCGTGGGCGTGGTCGGAACGGTATTCCGTACCCGCCGAGGTGAGATCTCCATCCATGTCACCGAGATTACCCTCCTTTCCAAATCCCTTCGTCCTCTGCCGGAGAAATTCCATGGCCTGAAGGATACCGAGATGCGTTATCGCCAGCGGTATCTGGATTTGATCGTCAACCCCGAATCCACCCAAACCTTTGTGGCCAGAAGCAAAATCATCCGTTTTATTCGCCGCTTCTTGGACGAGCGCGGCTTCTTAGAGGTGGAAACCCCCCTGCTCAACACCATCGCGGGAGGCGCTGCAGCCCGTCCCTTCATTACCCATCACAATGCCCTGGATATGGACCTGTATCTCCGCATCGCCCCGGAACTCTATTTAAAGCGTCTGATTGTGGGCGGCCTTGAAAAGGTCTATGAGATCGGTAAAAACTTCCGAAATGAAGGCATGGATGTCCGTCACAACCCCGAGTTTACCATGATTGAGCTGTATCAGGCCTATACCGATTACAACGGCATGATGCGGCTGACCGAAGAGCTGATTTCCTCCCTGGCGCAGGAGATCTGCGGCAGCACCACCATCCAGTATCAGGGCACCGAGGTCAATCTGGCCGCGCCCTGGAGACGGCTCACCATGGCCGAAGCGGTTCTCGAGCAGACGGGTGTTGACTTCATGAGCTTCCTGGGAGATGACGAAAAGGCTCAGGCCGTCGCCAAAGAACACCATGTGGAAATCAATAAAACCGATAGCTGGGGTCGGGTGCTGAATGCCTTCTTTGAGGAGAAGGTGGAAGAAACCCTGATTCAGCCCACCTTTATTAAAGATTATCCCATTGAGGTTTCCCCTCTGACCAAGAAAAAGCCCGACTGTCCCCTGTTGACCGAACGGTTCGAATTCTTCATTGTAGGCAGAGAACACGGAAACGCCTATTCCGAGTTGAACGATCCCATTGACCAGCGTCAGCGTTTCGAAGAGCAGATGAAGCTTCGCGCCAATGGCGACGAAGAAGCCAACATGATTGACGAAGACTTTATCGCTGCTCTGGAATATGGTCTTCCCCCCACCGGCGGACTGGGCATCGGCATCGACCGTCTGGTTATGCTGCTTACCGACAACTATTCCATTCGTGATGTCCTTTTATTCCCGACCATGAAAAACCGGGAATAATATACCATGACAAACGGGTCCGCTCATTGCAGCGGGCTCTTTGCTCATTTTCAACGAAACGTAACCATGGTGCAAGGAGTGT
>JAKOTC010000123.1 GCA_029776465.1 Bacillota bacterium | reverse complement strand
GTTTTCATAGTGAGGTAGATTAAGTTGAATCGGGATTTTGTTCCCGATTGGGAACATGTTCCCAAACGAGAACACGTCAAGCACATTTACGAACAATTTCCCATGGGACGGAATTACCCTCTGAACATCGTCGGCTTTTACGTCGCCAAAATCCGCAATCAAAAGGGCCTGTCCCAAGCCGCTTTGGCTACTGCCTGCGAAGCAGCAGGATGGGACATTTCCCGGGAAACGGTCGCCAAGATAGAATCCGGTTTCCGGTGGGTGGGGGACTTTGAGATTGTGAAACTGGCGCGGGTGCTTCAGGTTCCTATCACAGAGCTTTTTCCCGACAAGGACATACCTTTTTCGGAATTACCGCAGGCCTAGAGAAAGAGAAATCTATAACTCCTCCAAGGCTTTGAGAGTCGCAAGTTGTTGGGATTTAATCTCTTCGGCGGTGGATTCCATTGACTCAGCCAACTGTTTCTGCGAGCTGCGCTCGGTAGGTCCATTTTCTGTAAGAATACGGATAACTTCGACGGGAGGGGGGAAAGTTTCCTCATCCTCGCTGAATAGTTCACTTGAGAAAGTGGTGTGTTCCTTCACCAGAGAATTAAGCAGATTTTTGACGGGATCTGCATTTTCTGATCCGTAATCCGCTCCTGCTTTTTTTTCTTGGAATCCTGTACCCTCCAGCGGGTCTGTCTCCAGCATGATGTCGAATTCCGAGACGTTGGACGGTGGGAGACTTGGTACATATCCCCGCCCCCCCTTTTCATTGGCAGCCCGCCACTCCGCCATCTTTACTTCCATGGCCCGTTCCCTTGCCCTCTCTTTGCGTTGGGCTGCCTCCATCTCCCGCAGGGCCTCTGCCTCCTTTTCCTTTTGAGCCTTCTTGGCCTGTGCTGCGGCCACAGTCGCCTCATCATCCCGGCGGACTCCATTGATAAAACGCGCTTTTTCCCGGCTGGTAACCACCCAATTTCCATCTCTTTTTTCGACGGTGAAACGCATGCAGGGAGCTTGCGGGCTACGGTCAAAATCAGCAAAATTGTTGCCGGTGTATTTCTGCCACGTTTCGTTGATGGGACCCGATGGTCGGTCTACATCCCGCCAGTCGGTCCAACGCTTTTCAGGCGTGTATTGCCTGTGCAGCGTGAATCCAAATCCTACGGTTCCCCGGTAGGATATTCCATTGAGGCGGTCGGCATCGGAAATGTAGCTTTGTGCGCACTCATAGCTCAATCCTGCGGCCTGAAATAAATTATACTTGTTTTGAGGTGTGATGCCCCAAGCCTTGGTGGAAGTCACAAAAGTCATTTTGAGATCGGGATGGGGAAAAGCCACCCAAAAACTGGCGAAGGCCTTGAGCACTTGTTTCTGTGCCTCCTCATGGTCAGCCAAGGCCGCTTTCTGAGCTGCGGTGGGGGCAGCAATAGCAAATCCAAATGGAATTTCCCCCACTCCGGCAATTCCCATGACAGCCTTCCATGAACCTGCAGGATATTTCGGGGAATCATTTGCTACAGGAATAAAAGCCCATGACCCGCCTTGTTCATTGGTGCCAAAAGAAATATTTTGCTCTCCGATAGGAAAAATGGTTTTCCCCGCAGGGCTTTCCAACCGGCAGGACAGGGAGCTTCGCCACAAGGGTTGCAACTGAGCCATGGTAACGACGATCCCAAAAGGAGAACCCGCCGGACCTTCGGAAATTGGAGGGCGCTCCATGACGGGAATGACCGTTTCTGAAGGGGGGTTGCTGACCAGATACATCCGGAACCGGTTATCTGCGGTCTCTTTCGGAGTTTCAGATACCTTCTCCGCAGGTTTTTTACCGCATCCGACCAAAACCAGAAAAGCCAGTATTCCGCATAACAAACCCTGAAGCAGTGTTCCCTTGCCCGCTCCGGGGAAAAAGGCCCGGAAAGAAGCTTGGCGGCGGGAAAGGGCACTCCTCCTATTCGATTTGAAAAATGTCCGGATCCGTGTCGTCTTGGGTTTCGCCCCCAGAACTTTCGGCGTCAGATTGGGTTTTAACAACTTTTTCATTGGCGGCAAGATGGCTGAATACTTCCAAACCAAGTCTTTTCAAGTCCTCACGCGTCCACTCGGGCAGCTCCAAATGAGCGGAAGGTCTCGGAATGAAGCCCTCCACCGCTTCGTTGGCACGCGGTAGATGGCCCGTGAGAAATTGGGGGGACAATTCCATGAGGTATGGGGAAAGAGTTCCCACGGCGGCCGTATCGCAGTAGCCATTCAAGCCCACCCGGCCCATTTCCGGTTTGGGTAGGCTTTTGAGCAATCCCTCATGAACCACCGGTTTCATGGTTTTCTGCTGGGAAACGGAATTACTGGAGGCGGACCAGCCGCTGGATTTGGAAACCTTGGTTTCCAGAACTTCCTGACTCTTAAAATGTTTGGTCGCATATTCGATGGTGGTTCCCTCCCCGTTTTGCAGAAAAATTTTGTTGGCGCATGCGCCTATGATTTCGTCCGCCCGTTTGTCTCCGAAAACTTCCCGGAGCCCAGCCAAATCCTGAAACCCGATTACCACGCACGCCCCCTTGGACCGTCCCTCGACCAGTAATTTGTCGATATCCTCCAGAGCTCCCGCATTGCGCAGTTCATCAATAAAAAACCATGACTGGCGCGATTCCTCTTTTTTGACGTCCGGCTGTCTCCGGACCAGTTCCACAGCCCGTTTAAAAATGGCCCGGTTCAAGGGCTGCAGGATGGAATCAAATTTCGGGTCGCTTCCCAGAATCAAAAGTTCTTCAGACCGTGCCCATTGTTCCAGACTCACAGCAGGCTGATCGCTGTGATGCCAGGCGGCGGCGACAAAGGAAAAGGGCCGAAGGAAAGTATCCAAAGTCGTGGCCACATCATCATCCCTGCTTTTGCCGCTGACATATTTTGGGATAAGGGACGCCGTTTCCGGATGACTGGCCAGAATAGCCACGATGCGTTCCTTGAACCTCAGGGCCAGAATCACATCCCTCAAGGTCCAGTCGTCGGGTGCGAGACGGGTAAAAGCCTCCATGACTCCCGCGAGGAGAATGCGGGCCGCGTTGCGGAAAAAGGGTTGGGATTCGCCTCCCGTTTCGGGGATGAAGATTCCAGCGATCTGCAGGGCTGTGGCTCCTTCCCGGATATCCTGGTTCATTTTCCAAGGGGAAGACCTGAGATCAAAGGGATTCATAAAATGCGTGACCGGCGGAGGCTCAATATCCTCCAGTAAGGCGGGCAGAAGGGCGGCGGTGTCCCGTTTGGCATCATAAATCAGAGCCCGGCGGCCCGAACCCTTTGTCATAAAAGGAATCACGGATTTCATGAGAAGACGGATCGACAAACTTTTCCCACTTCCCGGAGTTCCCACGATGGCAAAATGCTCGGTGCCGCAACGCTCCGGAAGATTGAGGCCTCCCCAAAACAAAATCTTTTCGTCAGGTTTTCCGCTCAACGGAACTTTGGATTGGGCTTCCGCCATGGTGACCAGCCGGGGCCCCGACAGAATTTCCTCCGTATTCATGAGAGGGCTGGATTTACCCAACTTTATTGCCGCCAAACCCGCGGCCGCGCCCAGCATAAGCCCCAACGTATGGCCGGGGGTCCATGGCGCATGATCGGTCAGAGTCATGAACTGCCAGATATTACGGGCCCTGTGGATTTGTCCGGCATTGTAGATCAGCACTACGGCAAAGAAGACAAATGCTGCATTCACCCAAGGAAACACCCGCAGGGGAATCTTCCGCTTTTGAGACCACAGAATTCCAATCAGAACGAGGCACCACCCCGCCATCACAGCGGAGCGGAACCCATCCCAGGATTGCCAAAGCGCCGGAAGGGACAACAGCACCAGAATTCCCGCCGCCAGATAGCAGAATGTTCTGAGCCATGAGCCTTGGGACTGGGAAATCGCCATGGAACTAAGTTACGATGAGTATAACACTCAAGCAAATTTATTACGGGGAACAGGGCTAAATCGTCAGCCTGATATCCTGACCTCCCATCATCTGCTGCTTCTGGAGGGCGAGGTTACGCGCTGCGGCAGTGTTTTGAATTTCCTGTTCCTGAAGATCCGTCGCCAATTGTTTTTGATGGCTTTGGCTCATCAGCTTGGAAAGGCGCTCGTGCTCCAGTCCCGCCTCCATTTGGGTGGTGAACAACCGGGTCACCCCTCGGGCCCGTGAAGTCTGGACTTAGGACAATTCCTTGTCCTGCATCGATTCATCCGTAAGGATGTAGGCGTTCCGGGTGGTCATGCCCTGACTTTTGTGCGTGGTCACGGCGTAACCCAGCTTCACATTGTCATAGTAGTCCAAAGGCACCGACACGAGGCGGCCGCTGTCGATCCGCACCTCCAAAGTCCGGGTGCCGGCATTGAGGTTCTCCACCAGCCCCAGTTGACCATTGCGGATTCCACGCGGGGCCGCGTTTTTGGTGAAAACAAGGCGGTCTCCCACGTGGAATTCCTCCCCGCCCGCTTTCAAAAAGTCAGGTCCCAAGGCCCCTTTCTGTTTTCTGAGGGCTTGGGCTTCATGGTTGAGCATGGCGGCATCCTGATTGGTGGCCGCCAGAATAAGATGGCTTTCCGGGTGGGCGACTCCCTCCCTTTTCCACGCCTCCATCAAAGCAGCGCGGGCTCCGGGTTTGTCCCCGGCAATGAAGAGCTGCCCCCTTTCGGCAAACGCGGCGAGTGCCTTTGAGGCTTTTCCGTCCGCCATGTCATGAACGGCTTGCCGGGCCCATCCCTCCGTCTGCCGGATGATTTCCTGCATCGGAATATCACCCAGACGTTTAGCGATGGAGCCGAACGGCCCTCCGGCATCAATGGGCTGAAGCTGCCTGGCGTCCCCGATCAGAACGAGTTTGGCTCCCGCCCTTTGCGTTTCCTCGATCAGCCGGGCCATTTGCCGGGTTCCCACCATGCCTGCCTCATCCACCACCAGAACCGTTTGCCCCGTCAGAACGGTCCTGCCTTTGTCGATATCCACTAAAAGTTTGGCGATGGTGGCACTTCCGATGCCTGCTTCGTTGGCAAGGCCATCGGCCGCCTTTCCCGCCAAGGCTGCTCCTTGGACCGTGTAGGATTCCAGCTTCCAGATTTCCGACGCCGCTTTGAGCATGGTCGTTTTTCCGGTGCCCGCCATCCCGCTGACCACCGTGATGCTCCCCTGCCCTGAAACGATGTGTTCCACGGCCGTCTTCTGCTCTTCGCGGAGATGGGGGTTTTCCTTGAATACGGACTCCATCACCCCGGAACGGACGGGATGAAAACGGTGATCGCGGGACGCTTCCACCTGAGTCAGCATGCGCTTTTCCAATTCCAGCATTTCCGGAGTGGTATATAGTTTCAGCTCCTTGTGGGGGGTCAGTGACACCGCCTCCGCCGAAAGATATTCCCTCG
>JAKOTC010000122.1 GCA_029776465.1 Bacillota bacterium | reverse complement strand
TTCAGCGCGCCTGAAATCCCCGGCAGGGACATGCACATCGCCGCCCCACTCAATTCCCTCTAAACCGGCTTTTGCCACAGCCGTGATGATCTCCTCGCAGGAGAGGGGACGGAAGGTAACCGATACAAGCCCGGTTTTAAACATTCGATCAAATCCTTTATAATAAAGTTTACGGAGCTTTTAAAATCGTTCTATGCCATGGTCTCCAGCATGGGCAGGGTGACTTCGTATAGAGTGGGCTGACCGCTGATCAAGCGCTTGCATTCGTCCGCCATAAAGGCGGCCAGGCGATGTATTTCGCCCCCTATGCTTCCGGCGATATGGGGGGAAAGGAAGACGTTATCCATATTATAAAAGATATTGTCCGGCCGAATGGGTTCCTCTGTGACCACATCCAAAAGCGCGGTTCTGCCCGGATGCTCCCGAAGGGCGGCGGCCAGATCTTCCTCCACCACCTGGCGGCCCCGGCCGGTATTGATAAAGGTGGCCAGGGGTTTCATCCGGTCAAACAGTGCTTTATTCAGCATTCCTCGTGTCTGCGGATTGTCGGCCAGATGATTGGAAATGACATCGCATTCGGAAAAGATGCGTTCCAAGCAGACAAATTCGCAGCCCAGTTCTTTTCGTTTTTCCTCCGGCAGGAAAGCATCATAGGCCAGCACCTGCAGATGATAGGGCCTGAGCATTTCAATAACGGTTCTTCCAATGGTTCCAACGCCGATAATGCCCACTTTCGCACCATAATTCCCGGGAAATATTTTGCCGGGGGGATTGATCCGGCTTTTGCTGCCTACCAGTCGGGCAAAATACCCCTTGTTGGCCAGAATGATCTGAGCCACCGTGAACTCGGCCACCGGAATCCCGTTTGCAACCCAGGCCGAAAACACCTTGATTCCCCGCTCTAAAAAGGGCCGGGCAAAATACTGCACACTGCCCGCCGCATAAAAAACCGCTTTCAGGTTGGGGAAATAATACTCAATCTGTTCTCCGGTGAGGGCGGGCATTCCCCAGGAGGAGAAGATGAAATCGACCTGATGTGTATATGCCGGATCCAGCTCTTTGATTTTAAACTTGCGGTCCGGAAACTCGCAGATCTTCGCGATCTCAGCCCGTTCAACCGGGCTGTAAACCTCGCCGAAAACCCAATCCGGGTGGTTTTCTTCCAATAAGATTGCTTTATACATTGATTACAGCCTCCTGAGATGAAATCCGCCGTCTACATGAAGAACCTGCCCGGTGGAATAATCCATTTTGCCTGTGCAGAGCAGGGAAACAGCGTTTCCGATATCCTCCGGCGTCCCCCAGCGGGGAATGGGAAGCAGGCCCCCCTCAATCAAACGGTCGTATTTTTGGTGGACAGCTTCGCTTCCGGTCATATCGGTGTCAACAATGCCGGGGCTGACCTCGAAGACCGGGATGCCGTATTCCGCCAGGCGGTCGGCAAACAGACGGGTAATCATGGAGATTCCGGCTTTTGAGATGCAATACTCTGCCCGATTGACCGAGGAGGTAAAGGAGGAGATGGAGGAGATGTTGATTATCCGGGGATGGTAATCCTCCAGTTCTTTATTCAGCCCGGCGATCATCAGATTGGCCGCCAGCTGAGAGACGAAAAAGGTGCCCTTCTGGTTGGTGTTGAGGACATAGTCATAGCTTTCCTCGCTGGTCTCCAACAGGTCGGCCCGCACTTTGGGCGCCACGCCCGCATTATTGACCAGCACATCCAGCCGCCCGTACTCCTTTTCGATCCTTTCAAACAGCGCTTTGCGGGACTCCCGGTCGGAAATATCGCAGGGAATATAGCCGCAGTGTTCCAGTTTGTCCAGTTCCGACTGGACCCGGTCGTTATAGCCGGTGCTACTCATAATGGTAAAATAGCCATCCTGATGGAGGGCTTTTAAAATGCCAAGTCCGATTCCCCGGGAAGAACCGGTGACCAGTGCGATCCTCATTTTTCGTCCTCCTTCTTCAAAACATCCCGCCTGTAAAAGGGCATATAGGTTTCGGCATCCCTGATGACGCAGCCGACAAAGCTTCCGGCGCGCATCAGTTGAGAGCATTTACTGCAGGCGATGCAGCATTTTCCGCTATCCAGCGGCCGATCGGGATGGGAGAGAATGTCCTTTGCAAAATCGGGATATGCCATGGTGATCCGTCCATAACCGGCCATGGCCGCCCCGCCTTTCTCAATCAACCCGGCGGCGACAAAGGGGGAGTTTTCCGCCAGATAGGAGAGGCCCGAACAGATGATGGGCAGGTCGGAGAAGCGTTTTTGCAACTCTGCGGTTCCCTCCAGCATTCGTTTGACACCCATCACCGGCTCTTCCTCCGGGGTGTAGGGTCCTGTTTTGAAGGGACGGTTGACGTGGGGGTTGACATAGGGGTTTCCCATGGTAATGTTCAGAAGTTTGATTCCCTGGTTGACCAGTTTCTCTACTAACATTATCGGCTCGGTCAGATCAACATCCAAACCGCCCCCCTCTTGGACACCGAAGCCGTAAGGATAGGGAAAACCGTCGTAGACATTCAGCCGGCTGGTAACCAAAAAGTCTTTTCCGCAGGCGCTTTGGGCGGCTTGGATCCCGTCCAGCAGCATCCGGGTGCGGTTTTCAAAGCTTCCCCCATATCTGCCGGGGCGGGTGAAGGCCGACAACAGCTCACTGCAAAGATACCGGTGGCAGGCTTTGATGTCCACGCCGTCAAAGCCGCATTCCTCGGCCAGTTTTGCGGTCCGGGCAAAGAGGTCGGGCATCCGGTCCAATTCCTCATCGGAGATGATGCATTCCGGGGGCAGAAGCTCCTTCTCAAAAAGGGGATTGTTATAGGCAATGATGGGTTTGGGGGCTCCGTCCGGTTTGCTGTACCGGCCGGAGTGGGTGGCTTGTAAAATCACCACGGGCGTTTCCCATCCGGCATTCCGGGCGGAGGTATGAATCAGTTCCACCAGTTCTTTAAAGCTGTCCTGATTCTCCTTGGTTAGCCAAAGCTGGCGGGGATTGGCTCGGGCTTGGGGGGTGATGGCGGTGGCTTCCACCCAGATCAGGCCGCTTCCCCCCTCGGCAAGGCGTTGATATTTGCGCAGCGTCAGCTCACCCGGGCGGCCATCGGTGGTGCCGTCGCAGCCCTCCATCGGCTGGCACACCAGCCGGTTGGGAGCGGTTTTATTCCCAATCTTCAAAGGCTTTTTCAGAACGGAACAGTCTTGAGAGAAGGGCAGCAGCCCCTCATACGGATTTGTCATCCTCTATCACCTTTCGTTTTTCTTTCACAACGCTTCATCCACGTCCCGAAGACGCTTTAAAGCGGTGTTTCAAGTAATTATTGCTTTGACTTCGTCGCCGTTTTAATGGTTGACATACTCTGCCTAATATATTACAATCTAATTGCCAGCTTGTCAAAATATAATTTGAACGGTTTATGTAAAACTTGCTTTCCTGGGGGATTTCTATTCAAAATATCGAGTTTGGGATTGATATACAAAAGGGTGTTCCTGTCTATATTCCAAAGCACACCCACAACAACTATCAGATTATCTATATTCGAAAAGGTTCCTTTCGAATGGAGATCGAAAAAAACTGTTATGACGTTGAAGGTCCGTCCCTGGTTTTTATCAGCAATTTTGAACAGCACAGCATCGAAGCTGTTTCTGGGGAGTATCAGAAGATTTTTATCAATCTTGCTCCCAATTTTGTGGAAACCGTTTTACAAAGCCGCCAGCTGCTTTCTATTTTCTGCAATCGTCCGGAGGGGTTTGTGCATGTGGTACCCCTCTCCGATTTTGCTTTACCCGTTGAGCAGCTGATTGACAGGTTGATGGAGGAATGTAATAAAAAGCACCCATATTGGGAAGAGATGTGCGGCCTGTTGCTGAAGAACCTGTTGATTTTGGTTTATCGCTGCTCTCCCGCCCACTTTCCCACCCCCTCCAATAACATTAAAAACATCGTTTGGGATATTAAAAAATATATTGAGAATAATTGCGGGAGACCGCTGACAGTGGCTGAAATCTCAAGAGAGTTTCATATCAGCGTTTTTTACCTTTCCCATATCTTTAAAAAGGTGACCGAATACAGTCCCAAGCAGTATATGATGCAGCACCGCCTCACCGTTGCCAGACAGATGCTGCTCTCCACCAACGAAAAAATCGGGGATATTGCCATGCAAACCGGCTTTGGGGATGCCAGCAACTTCACCCGAACCTTTCGTGAGATTACCGGGATGACTCCGCTGGAATATCGTTCTCGGGGCGGACAGACCCCCTATTAATTGAGGAGTGATCGTCATGAAAATTACCATACATAACCTATCCTATCCCCTTTACTCCTTTAACACCCTGGTGGTGGGAAGCGGTGCGGCGGGTCTGAACGGCGTGGGAAGGCTGTATGAATTGGGACAAAGAAGCGTCGCTTTAATTACCGAGGGGATGAAGATGGGCACCTCTCGCAATACCGGATCGGACAAGCAGACCTATTACAAGCTCTCTACTGCGGGAGATGCGCCGGACAGTGTGATGAAGATGGCGGAAAGCTATTATGCCGGAGGTGCCATGCAGGGGGATCAGGCGCTGGTGGAGGCAGCAAACTCGCTGAGGTGCTTTTACCATCTGGTCGGCTTGGGAATTCCTTTTCCCTCCAATGAATACGGCGAATATGTGGGATATCGGACCGACCATGATTCGGCCTGCCGGGCAACTTCCTGCGGCCCCCTGACCTCCAAGCTGATGACCGAGGCGCTGGAGGCAGAGGTTCGGGGGATGAAAATCCCTATCTTCGACGGGTT
>JAKOTC010000121.1 GCA_029776465.1 Bacillota bacterium | reverse complement strand
ATGACTATGCCAGCTGGAGCTTAACCGCCGATGTAAATGCAGCCTCCCCCAAAATGGCGGGCATCATCAGCGCCCTGTTGCCCCGGGTGAGCGATAAGGCCGACTTGTGGATTGACGCCGAACTGCGCAAAGACGGACAGGTGGTGGACACGGACCGCTTCCCCATCCGGGTTTATCAGCGCAGGACATTGAAACAAGCGGTATACACCATCGGCAAACGGGCTCAGAGGGTGGCGCTGGAACTGGGACTTTATGCCTGGCCCACTGACAAGCTGCCCGCCACCGGTCTGGTGCTGGTTTCCGACAACACCGCCGACCTGTCTGCGGCCAAGGCCTTCTCCCAGGCGGGCGGACGGCTGATCATCCTGCCCCCCGATCAGGGCATGGGCGATTGGGGCGTGGGTGACGCCAAAATAAAATACCAGTATATTTACGGCGGAGAACCCCATGCCTTTGACAGTGAGGAGGGCGTAGCCTTTGTGGCAAGAGATCCTGCTTCTCCCTATACCCAGGAATTCGGGCCGCAGGATTTTGCCTATCTCTATAACGCCGACAAAGACTTTATTGACGCAACCGCCATTAATGTGCTCGTTTCCGACTGCGGGACACTGACCCCCATCCTCCATTCTTACGCCAAGCCCTCCTTCTTTGAAAAGACAGAGGGTCACAAACGGAAGATCCCGGTGGTGGCCGAGTTGGACGACAGCCATATCTTCTTTATTTCCATGAACACCGACGGCCGGGTGGGCAAAAATCCCGCTCTGGATCGATTGCTGAATAACCTGCTCAGCAAGTAATCAATCCATACCGGCCTGCCAAAGCACAAATTCGCTCTATGAAATATTATCCGAAAGGAAACCAAATATGACCTCGAAAGAACGAGTAAAACGGGCTATCCATTTTCAGCATCCCGATGCGGTGCCCCATTTTCTGCGGGACGGTCGGGAGGACGACATCATATGGCTGTGGCCCAAGCTTCAACCCCAACAGCCCTGGACTGAGGTCAAGCATGACCCGGACCCCAACCTCTGTGTCTGGGAAACCATCAACGTCTGGGGCACTAAGTTCCGCCGTTTTGGACCCGACGGCAATGGCGAAGCGGTCGAACTGCCGTTGGAGAACCTGGAAAATTGGAAGACCTATGTTCAGCCGTCCCTGCCCACCGCCGAAAACTATGATACCCAAGCCATAAAAAATCACCCGGACAAGTATCTTCTGGGGGTCATGGGCACTGCTGGATCCCTGTTTGAAGGAGCCCATCAGATTCGGGGACTGGCCGACTGGCTGACGGATTTTTATGAAAACCCCGATTTTGTACGCGAAGTGCTGGATATGCTGGTAGAGCGAACCCTGCGGGTGATTGACCTGCTGGCCGACATGGGGGTAGACGGCGTGATGGGATACGATGATTGGGGGATCCAGGACCGGCCGCTGATGGGGATGGAGCTTTGGAACGAGTTCTATCGTCCCCGTTATCAAAAGATTTGGGATTATGCTCATTCCAAAGGGCTGGATGTCTGGATGCATTCCTGCGGCTATACCCTGCCCATCCTGAAAGCCTGGGCCGAAATCGGGCTGAATGTGGCTCAGCTGGATCAGCAGCAGAATATGGGACTGGATTTGCTGGACAAGGAGCTGGGCGGAAAGCTGGCCTTCTGGTGCCCGGTGGACATCCAGAACATGATGATTCGGGGCAGTAAGGAAGATATCGTCGAATATGTCAGGCAATTAATTCACCATCTGGGACGGTTCGGCGGCGGGCTGGTCAGCATGACTTATTCCTCCCCCGACGTGATCGCCCATGACCCCGAAAAGGTTCGTGCGGCCTGCGATGCCTTCAGAACTTTCGGAGTGTATCAATAAGGATATTGATACAGGGCCTTTACCCTTGACAAGCCGCATGCAAAAGTATATTGATTT
>JAKOTC010000120.1 GCA_029776465.1 Bacillota bacterium | reverse complement strand
ATGCGGGGACCGGACGGCAAATATCTGGCCGGCTTTACCAAGTATGTCAGCAAAAAAATTTCACCCCATCTTCAAGGAGGCTGCCGTGTCTATTTCTATCGGTTTGACAACATTGATGAAAACCCTGAAATCCGGGATTTAAAAATTACGATTCTGCCCGAAGACGACAATGGGATTCATGTATATCAGCCGAATGGAAAACCCGGAAACATTGAAGAACCGGCCTGGGTCAATCTGCCCGACGGCAGGATTTTCTGTTCGATGCGGACATCTCTGGGCAGCATATTTTATTCGGTTTCATCTGATTGCGGGGCGCATTGGACCGAGCCGAAACCGCTGTCTTTTTCTGATTTCACGCCGTTCGTTCATCCCATTTCGCCCTGTCCTCTTTACGATCTGGGCGACGGCAGATATATACAGTTTTATCACGGTGTTTTTGATGTAGAGAGGCCTTATTTTCCTCGCAATTCCATCCGTTGCGCCATTGGCTATTTCGATAAAAATGGGGCGCAGCCCATTCGTTTTGACAAAAAAGAGGATTCTCTTTTTATGGAGCTTGGCGCTGACGCAGATGCCCTCGGTTACGGCAAGGAACTTGCTCTTTATTCCAGTATGACGCATCAAGACGGAAAACACATTTTATGGTACCCCGATCGTAAGTTCTTCCTTTTGGGCAAAGAAGTCAAATAGATTTTAAACCATATTGGCCACAGAACGATGAAGCAAAAACACAAAATCCGCTTGGCTTTACAGCCAAACGGATTTTACTTTAGTCAATCAAAACAAAAAGAGGAGGCCTGCGCCTCCTCTTCGTGCTGGTCGGAGTGACTGGATTTGAACCAGCGGCCTCTTGGTCCCGAACCAAGCGCTCTACCAAGCTGAGCCACACCCCGAAATAAATTGTGACCCCTTGCAGGGTCACAACCTTTGGCTGCGGAACTAGGATTCGAACCCAGACAAACAGAGTCAGAGTCTGTCGTGCTACCCTTACACAATTCCGCATCGCTTTATTATAATAGCATAACAGAGCTGTTTTGTCAATAGTTTTGACGCGATTTTTGCTAAGTTTTTATTTTACATTTGCTTTCAAAAATATCCTGGACTATAAGGACAGAATCTTTGCCGTTGCCGTTCCTTTGACCCGGATGCCCAGGCAAACGGTGGCAGCCCCATCCCGAAGATTGACCTCGGTATTTTGAACATTCACTTCACTGGATACCGAGATCTCACCCAATGCGCCCCGTCGAAGGGCTTCCTGCCGAGAAGCTTCCTCCGCTTCCCTTCGCGCCAGGAGGATCGCTTCTTCCTGGGTGGCCACAAAAACTGTCTCGGATTCTCCGAACACATGATATCCCGTGATGCCGTCGGGGGTGTACTCCGGCCGCACCTCAATCTCCTTGGTCACGGTGATATGTCCCACAATGGCACCCAGCGCATTGGCGACCCCCGCAAAGGGCGGAATCACCGCTTTGGTGCCCAGGGCTTTCGCCACATCCGGCAGAAAAATATGAATGGGCGCGCCGATGCCTACCAGGCGGGCAGGCGTGGCAAAGCTCAGACCCAAAAAGCCCTCGGCCCTTCCTGCTTTGGCTTCGGCCCAGTTGGCCCGGATCAGATCGGTCAGCGGCTGGCCCAGACCCTCCTTCAGCTGCGGATATTTCTGCTGCAGAAGCATACGGACAAGGTTGCAGTAAAGCATCTCCTTCACCCGGTCATAGACAGCCTCACAGAGAGCTTCAAGGCTCATTCCCAGACAGGCGGCCACATAGCGGGCGCCCAGCTCGGAGGCCGTGCGGTCAAAATGGTTAAAGTCCCCACGGATGTGCATGATGTCGGTGGGGGTCAGGCCGCTTCGCAGAAGGATGCCCTCCCGTTCCAAACGGCCGGTGGAGAGGGTGTATAAATCCCGGCCGGCCGCAGAAGCGGCTTCTTCAAGAGAGAGGGGGCCGTTTTCCAGAGCCTTGCAAAGCTGGATCTCATCCGGAGTATATTGCCCGTCTCGGGGCAAATCCCGCATCTTTACAATAAACTCATGAATGGGGAAGGTAGATACCCTTTCGCTGTCAATCAGCGCTTGAAGCTTAGGCAGAATTTGGGGATACTGGGCGGCAAGGGTGCAGAGGGGAATCGACCGCACCGGACCCAGGGTCAGCCTGTTCTTTTTATCCATCCAGACGGTGCTGTCGCCGCCAAGGCCGAAAGTGTCGATATACACCGCTTTGACAAAGGTGCGCCATTTCCCCACATTCACGCCGTTTTCGGTGCGGAGGGGCATTCCGTTCTGAACAATAGCCACATCGGTGGTTGTGCCCCCCATGTCCACCACCAGCGCATCCTTTTCCCCGGTAAGGGTCAGTCCGCCCATCACGCTGGCCGCCGGACCGCAAAGCAGGGTTTCCACCGGCCGGACAGCGGTGAACTCCTCATTCATCAGACTGCCGTCGCTTCGGACGATCACCACCGGGGCGGTAATATTCCGCTGCTTCAGCGACAGCCGGATGGCCTGAAGAAACTCTTCAATAACCGGGATGAGGCGGGCGTTCAGCAGGGTGCTGGCACCCCGCTTGATATAATTATAATCCGCAAACAGCTCATGTCCGCAGATGACGTTTTTATGAAAATGCTGCTCAATCAGTTCTTTGGCCTTTTTTTCAAAAGCCGGGTTGCAGATGCCCAGATGCTCGACCACCGCTATGGCATCGGCATCGGCAGCCCAGGTTTTCATATCCTCGATAAAAGCATCCCAGTCGGGCTCGGTTTCCACTTCGCCCTTGAGATTGACGCCGCCCTTCAGAAAATATATCTGATCGCTTGGCGGAAGACCATAGCTTGTGCCGGTCTCATCCACCACTTTTTTGTATCCGCCGATAAAAATCAGCTTCCCCCGGCCGCCCTTATCCTCCACACAGGCGTTGGTGGCCAGTGTGGTGGACAGAGAAACCATTTTGACCCGGGAAAGAAGATCCGCATCCAGCCCGTCCAGGCTGTTGCCGATCCCCACCGCCAGATTCTCCTTAGTGGTCAGCGCTTTCGAGGAGGAGAGCACCGTCTGGGTCTCAAAATCATATAGCACCGCATCGGTATAAGTTCCGCCGGTATCAATGCCAAGCCCGATTTTCATGGATAAATGTCCCTTTCTGTCACTGTAGACTGTTTTGAGAAGGCCGCAAAGCAGCCTATTCTTTTTTAATCTCGTTTATCATATAACGAGGTTTTTGGAGTGTCAAGAGGCAACGGCAAACTTGACAAATTATTTATAGGATTCTACGCCTGTTTCCAAAACAGCGGTCCGGCTCAAAGCCTGTTCGGCGCTCCAGAAGAAATGGTCATCCCCGATGACCTCGGTGATACCGCCCCGATTAAACATACTCATCACCCTGGGCTGAACGCCGCAGAAATAAAGAGTTTGACCCTTTTCCTTCGCTTCCTCGCAGTATTGGAGGAGAGCGTGTTCATGTCTCCGAGCCGGCTCAGCTCCTTATTCAGCTGGTTGACGGTGACAAAGAAAATGGTGCCGGTGAGATAAACCACCCTTGTCTGCTGATGGGCAGTATGGGCAGGGATCCCCTTTTCCCCCAGCTTATCCGGATCGACCTCGCTGACATGGACCTCCACCTGGGCCAGATTAATAATGAAAAGAAATGCGGAGAAAGCAATTCCCGCCAGAATGGCGACGGTGAGATTGAAGCAGACGGTAACCACCAGGGTCAGCAGATACTTTAATATGGCGCCCTTGAAACGGCGGCCGAAGAGATAACGAATGGTTTCCCACTCGTTCATCCGTAAGGCGGTCACCATCAGCACCGCCGCCAGCGCGGAGAGGGGAATCTGAGACATCACGGGAGCCAGCAGAAACATGGAGAGCAACAGAACCACCGCATGGATAATGCCGGTCAGCCGGGTCTGAAGCCCGGCCTTGATGGCCACACTGGTCCGAGCGATGGCCGCCGTGGCCGGAACACCGCCGAAAAAGGGGATGATCATATTGCCGATGCCCTGCGCCACCAGTTCCCGGTCGGCGTTGAGAACCTCCCCCTTCATCCGTCCGGCGGAGGCTCCGCAAAGTAGGCTTTCAATCATACCCAGGGCGGCAATGCTGATGGCGGGAACCATCAGGCTGCTTATAGTGTCCAGGGATATTCCGGCCAGGGAGAGACGGGAGGCGGGCAGCAGGGTTTGGGGAATTTCACCCACCACCGCCACATCCAGATTCAGAAAGGCGTTGAGAATCAAAACCACGATCAGCCCGGCCAGGGAGGAGGGCATCACCGCTCCCCACTTTT
>JAKOTC010000119.1 GCA_029776465.1 Bacillota bacterium | reverse complement strand
TCCTCCTCTTCACCTGCGCCCATCCGATCGTCAAAAGCTTCATCGACGACGCGGTAACCGTGGACTACGGGCAGCGGTTCCAGCGGATCATTTGCATCACCGGCCCCTGCATTGCGGTGACCCTGATCATCATCACCATCTTCCAGTCGGTGGGCAAAAAGGCCCAGCCCCTCCTCCTCTCCCTGCTTCGGAAGGGCGGGCTGGATATCCCCTTTATGTTTCTGATGAACGCCCCGGCGGGGGTAAACGGCATTGTCTGGGCTACGACCATTGCCGACTTCGCCGCCATGGTCATCGCCCTCCTGCTCTTCCTCCCCTTCTGGCGGAAGCTGAAAGACGGCGGTTTATCCGCGGAAAGAACATAAAAACATACAGGCCCGCAGCATCCCTCGGGAAGCTGCGGGCCTGTTTTTTTGTTGAACGGCATCCTGCCCGGCCACCGCCGCAGAAAAAAATGCAAAAGAGGTAACTATTCCGGTTTGATGCCGGCATTTTTCAAATGGCTTCGCAAAGGGCGTTGGTAAGATAAATGTCATTATCCTCCGAAAAGACAAAGCGAGTGGCCTCCTCCGCTTCTGCCGCAAGCCATTTTTCATCATAAGAATCATATTCCATCTCGGCATATTGCTCCTCCGAGCCGTTCTCCAGCGTTGCGGCATACTGGCCGTTATTAAAACCCGTCAGATAGGCATTGTCCAAAAAGACTTCCATTTCCTTGCGGGTCATCCGCTTGATGGCCTCATAATTGTCCGGCCACCAAAAACTTGGACGCCTTCTCGGCCTCCGAATGGGGCAGGGCAAACAGGCTTCTGAGATTGAGGATGGGGATAATTTCCCCCCGCAGGTCCACCATCCCGTCAATAAAGGCGGGAGCGCCGGGGAATCGGGTAATTTCCTTCATCCGGTTGATCTCCTGCACATGGTGGATATCGATGCCGTACTCCTCCTCGCCCAGCCTGAAGACCACACACTCCAGGCTCTGGTCCGCCCCGGCGGCATGGGTCGATTTTTCATGCTGCCTTTTTTGGTCCCCCTTCAAAGCGCCTTGCAGTTCTTCCAGGCTGACCAGCTTCCGGGGTTCCAGCAGCATCACCAGCCTTCTGCCTTCATTCAAATTAAAAATCCCCTTCACGAAGCCGCTCTCTGGGCCCTTTCCGCCGGCTTTGAGCAAATCCTTCCGCACCCGGAGAATCTGGGACACTTTATCCACGATCACCCCGCAGGAAAAGCTTCCGTTATGGATAATGACCACCCGGCTGTTTTCGTCCGGCCGGCCTTTCATCCCCAAAAGCCTGCCCAGGTTCAGGGCTGCCAAAAGCTCGTTGCGGATGGAAAAGACCCCTTCGATATAATCCGCCCCGTTGGGCACCTTCATCAGGGCGGGCAGGCGAATGATTTCCTTCACATCCCTCACATCGAAGGCATATTCCCCTTCGCCCACACTGAATATGACAATCTGCTCTTCCCCATCCCCGGCTCCGGAATCCTGCAGACCGGCCACCGCCGAGGCCTGGTCGGGGGAAAGCTCAAAGTCCCCCAGCTTGATCACCTTCCCGGCGTCCAGAAGCATTACCACTCTTTTCCCCTCCTGGAGAATCAGAATGCCCTCGATCACCCCGTCGGCGCCCTTCAGATTGG
>JAKOTC010000118.1 GCA_029776465.1 Bacillota bacterium | reverse complement strand
CGATATCATCCGCCACCGGGTTCACGAGCTGATTGTTCTCATCTCCCGTGCTGCCGTGGAGGGCGGAGCGGACGACCGGGAAATTTTTGATCTTAACACCCGCTATACCCGGGAAATCACCCAGTTTACCAACATCGAAGAGCTGTGCATCTGGCTCACAGGTGTTATGAACCGCTTTCTGGACTGCGTTTTCAAATTCAACGACATCAAGCATGTGGATATTATTTATAAAGCAGCCGATTATATTCGCCGCAACTGCTCCAAAAAAATCACGCTGGAAGACGTTGCCGGTTATGTTTATCTTTCGCCGGCGTATTTCTCCCGGTTGTTTAGCGAAGAAATGAACTGCACCTTCTCCACCTTTCTCAATCAGGTGCGAATCGAGAAAAGCAAGCGGCTGTTGTTGGCCGAGGACGTCCGGCTGGCTGATGTAGCCCAAATGGTGGGTTATGAAGACCAAAGCTATTTTTCCAAGGTCTTTAAAAAGCTGACCGGGACAACTCCCGGAAAATACCGGGAACTGAGAGGTAAAATTCACGCCTCCGATACCGGCGAAGAACATTAATTTCGTGTCCCACCGGGAAAACCGGTTATATAAAAACGATAAAAAGGGGTATTATTATGATTTTAACCGAAATCAGCGAAAACCTGCAAAAAGGTAAAGCTAAAATCGTGGCCGAGCTTGTTCAGAAAGCAATCGATGAAGGCATTCCTGCCTCTCAGATTCTGGACGAAGGCCTGCTGGCCGGCATGTCCGTGATCGGCGTCAAGTTCAAGAACAATGAAGTCTATGTCCCTGAGGTCTTGATCGCCGCCCGCGCCATGAACGCCGGCGTTGCTCTGCTGAAGCCCCTCCTGGCTTCCAGCGGTGTCAAAGCCAAGGGAAAAGCCTGCATCGGTACGGTAAAAGGCGACCTCCACGACATCGGCAAAAACCTGGTAAAGATGATGATCGAAGGTAAGGGCATTGAGGTCATCGACCTGGGCACCGATGTAGAACCTTCCAGGTTTATTGAAACTGCCATCAACGAAAACTGCCAGCTGATCTGCTGCTCCGCTCTTCTGACCACCACCATGGGCGCCATCGGTGATGTTGTCAAAGCTGCCGAGGCCGCCGGCATCCGTGAGAAAACCAAGATTATGATCGGTGGTGCTCCTGTCACTCAGTCCTTCTGCGATCAAATCGGCGCAGACGCTTATACCCCCGACGCTGCCACCGCTGCTGAAGTTGCCCTTGAATTCTGCGAAAAAATGCTTGCTCAATAACCTTATCGCAAATCGCAAATCACCCCCGAATCTGATTGGATTCGGGGGTGATTCTTATGTATAAGAAGGAATAAAACCGGTTTATTCGGACAGCTCGTCGAGATTCATCTGATAAGCTTCTAAAAACTCATCGATAAAAATATTGGCGGCGGGCAGCTCCATCCGGCGAAGCGCCGATAGCTGCGCATTTAAGGCGTGCTTAAACTCATGATTGCCCGCTTGCTGCTCCTCCAGGCATTTGATTAGGGCAGACAGCTTATCCGCGGCCTTGACCAGCTTTCCCTCCACGCTTTCTTCATCAGGCATCAGCAACGGCTGATAATCGGCCTGGAGGTCTTCGGGCAGGAAGGAAAGCATCTGACAGACGGCAGCGGTTTCCACCGCACCGTATGCCGTTCGGATCTGGGGATTTTTATATTTTACGGGTGTGGGCAGATCACCGGTTAAAATCTCAGCCGCATCATGATAAAGGGCCCGGAAAACCACCTGCGCAGGGTCAACCGCCCCTCCGCAGCGCTTATTGTGAATCAGGACCAGCGCATGGGCAATATAGGCGGTTTCCAGCGTGTGTTCGGATAGGCTTTCCTGCCGTGTGTTTCGCATCAGCCCCCAGCGGCGGATATACTTCATCCGGGACAGAAGGGCAAAAAATTTTCCCTGTTGTTTCATTTCCATTTCTCCACAATTAAACTTATTGAGATTGTAGCATACCTTGAGAAAATTGTCTATATTCGATAAAGTTCTCTTCTTGCAAGGGTGGAAATTTTCGGATATAATGAGAGCAGTAGTTCCGGTCAATCGGAAACTGTATAACGTAACCTTTGAATCCGACCGGAAAAGAGACTATCATTAAAACGCCGCAAAACGGCTATAGAAAGGCTGATTTTCATGGCTTATTTACTGGGAATCGACATCGGGACATCCGGGACAAAAACCGTTCTCTTCACCGAAACCGGGGAAACGGTGGCTTCTGCCCTCAGTGAGTATCCCCTTTATCAGCCCAAAAACGGCTGGGCTGAGCAAGAACCCTTGGACTGGTGGAATGCCGTCTGTGAGACCTGTAAAAAGGTTTTAGCAGGCATCCATCCCGGTGAGGTCAAAGGGGTTGGTCTGTCCGGCCAGATGCATGGGCTGGTAATGCTGGACAAGGAGGACAGGGTAATTCGCCCCTCCATCATCTGGTGCGACCAGCGGACAGAGGCGGAATGCGTCCAAATCACCCAAACGGTTGGGGCCAAACGGCTGATTGAAATCACCGCTAATCCCGCGCTGACGGGTTTTACCGCCTCTAAAATCCTCTGGGTGCAAAACCATGAACCGTGGAATTATGAAAAAGCCGTTAAAATCATGTTGCCTAAGGATTATATCCGCTATATGCTGACCGGCGAGTTTGCCACCGAGGTTTCCGACGCCAGCGGAATGCAGCTTTTGGATGTTCCAAACCGCTGCTGGAGCGATGAAATATTATCCAAATTGAACATTGACAAATCGTTATTGCCCAAAGTATATGAGTCCCAGGAAATCAGCGGCAAGGTGTCGGCCTCAGCCTCCCTTCTGACCGGATTGGCGGCCGGAACCCCGGTGGTGGGCGGGGGAGGGGACCAAGCCGCCGGTGCGGTAGGAAACGGTATCGTCCGGGAGGGTATTGTCTCCTGTACCTTAGGTTCCTCCGGCGTGGTCTTCGCCTCCACCGACAGGGTGCAAATTGACCCCCAGGGGCGTGTTCATACCTTCTGCCACGCCATTCCCAATACCTGGCATGTGATGGGGGTCACTCAGGGGGCAGGGCTTTCTCTGAAATGGTTCCGGGACAACTTTTGCACCGAGGAAAAAGCAGTGGCTGACCGGATGCACACGGATCCCTACATCCTAATGGACAAGATGGCCGCCGCTCTCCCTGTCGGAAGCGAGGGATTGCTCTGGCTGCCCTATCTGATGGGGGAACGTACTCCCCATCTGGATCCCAACTGCCGTGGGGTTTTCTTTGGTCTGTCCGCCATCCACACAAAGGCGCATCTAACTCGAGCCGTGATGGAGGGAGTTGCCTTCTCCCAGACCGATTGCATTGAAATTATTCGTGAAATGGGCATTTCCGTGCAAGAAGTCCGGGCTTCCGGGGGAGGCAGCAAAAGCCCCCTTTGGCGTCAGATGCTGGCCGACTGCTTTAACAGTGAAATCTGCGCCATCTCATCCAGCGAAGGCCCTGCTCTCGGCGCGGCCATTCTGGCCGGCGCGGGCACGGGGATCTATGCCGGCGTTGCAGAAGGCTGCGATATTGCGGTAAAGAAGAAGGACTCCCTGGCACCGGATGCGGCAAATGTTAAAATATATGCCGGCTATTATGACCTGTATCGAAAGCTATACCCGGCATTAAAAGAATCTTTTAACACCCTGGCCGGTCTGTTAAAATAAATCTGCATATTGGAATGATATTGATAAAACTCCCCTGTGAAAGGCAGTCTTTCGCAGGGGAGTTTTGTATATCGACATATTTTTTACTACTAAAATAGTGGTTATACACGGAGTATCATTCATTTGAAAACTTTTAAACATGTAAATTGTTGATAACTATGTTGAAAATGTTAAAAACCGCCCTAAAGCAT
>JAKOTC010000010.1 GCA_029776465.1 Bacillota bacterium | reverse complement strand
CAAGGCAAAGAATATGAAATGAACGGCCACGGCTTTGCCAGAAGGTCCGAGTTTACTTTGGAATCACACACCTCCGACGAGGTTGTGTTGAAGCTGGAAAGCAACGATGAAACCCGCAAAGTTTACCCCTTTGAGTTCGCTCTGCTGGTCAGCCATAAAATTGAGAATGGTCTGCTGGCTGTCACCTACACCGTACAAAATAAAACAGACGGAGAAATGTATTTTTCCATCGGCGCCCATGAGGCATACAACTGCCCTCTGGTGAAAGGCGAAAACTTTGAGGATTATTATATTGAGTTCGCCGAAAAAGAAACCATCGGCCGGGAAGAAATTATCCCCCCTCTGATGGGCACACGTTCCTTCCCCCTCCTGAACAACGAGAATATTCTCCCCTTGAAGCGGGAGGATTACAACGTGGATGCCATTGTTCTGATCGGTCAAAAATCCGGCTCATTAAAGCTGCTGAGCAGAAAAAGCAGCCATGGGGTCGAAGTCACCTTCAACGGCTGGCCCATGCTGGGCATTTGGACAAAACCCGATCCCCAGGCTGCATTCATTTGCATTGAACCCTGGTATGGTGTCTGCGAGCGGACTAGCTCCAGCGGCAAATTTGAAGAAAAAGAAGGCATTCAGCACCTGGAGAAGGAAGAAACCTTCCGGTGTGTCCACACCATTCGCTGTTTTTAATCCCGAATTTATAAAAATACAGAAAGGAAGCGGACTGGATCAACGGATTTGGTCCTGATCCCCGGATACAGCAATGAAGGAAATTCGTATCGGATTATTTGGCAATAACGGCCACCAGCTCCAAAAGGATCATGTTCTTCCGCTTACCCGGGCCAAAGTCACAGCCGCCTGCGGCATAGAGCCTTCCGAACTGTCCGGCATTCCGGATGTCCGGTTCTACCCGGATTACAATAGCCTGCTGGCTGACCCGGAGATTGATTTGGTCTCCATCTGCGCCCCTGTCCGATCCCTTCAATCCGAGGCTATTTTGCTGGCTTTAAAGTCCGGCAAGCATGTCTACGCCGAAAAGCCGGCGGTGATGTCAGCAGTTGAACTGGACAAGATTCTGACTGCTGCAAAGGTGTTAAACCGGGAGTTTTTTGAAATGTCCGGCACCAGCTATGAAGAGCCTTATAAATCCGCCAAAAAGATCATTCAAAGCGGCGTGTTGGGCCTCATTGTTCAAATTATCGTCCAGAAATCCTATCCTTATGCCGGCTGGAGACCCCAGCATGAGGATATGGACGGCGGCAATATCATGCAGGTGGGCATCCACGCGGTTCGTATGATCGAGCACACCGCAGGACAAAAAGTTACCTCCGTCAGCGCCATCGAAACCGGGCTTGGAAACCCCAAACAGGGCGGCCTTCAAATGGCCTCGGTTTGGAATCTGACCCTTTCCAACGGCGGTGTTGCTTCCATTACTACCAACTATCTCAACCAGCCCTCCTTTGGCACATGGGGAAACGAGTCCCTGAGGGTTTACGGTGTAAAAGGCTTTTTGGAGACCGAACCGGTTCAAAAAATCATCCGTCTTGTCACCAAGGATGAGCAAAAAACGATTGAAACCGGACCTTCGGACAATTATCTGCAGGCCGTGGTCAATTACCTTCTGGGCATAGCCTCCCGCCCCTTCACTCCGGAGGAGGAGTTTCACCCGCTGAAGGTTGTGATCGCTGCAAAGCAATCCGCCCTGAACAACGGTATTTTCATTTCTGTATAATCGAATATTCGGTAAAATAAGACCAGCCGCCTGCTCATTCAGCAGGCGGCTGGTCTTATCTTAAGCGCTGTTTATTTTTTAGTAAATTCGTATTCAACCTCATACACTGTTTTGGCCTGTCCTTCCCGACGAAGGATAATGCCCCAGCGCTGGTTGTTAATGCTCTGCATATAGCTTTTAAAGATGTAAAGGGTGGTACCCTTTTCTCCTTTAATGGTCAGCTTGGTCTCTTTGTCTGGTTGGACAAACTTTAAAACAATATCCTCATCCGTGGTGTATTTAGCCGGATTCAGCAGATGCTGATATCCTTCTTGATCCCCCAGGGGCTCGCAGGGCGTGGCTGTGAAATCATATTCCAGTTCGCCCTTGCAGTAGAAGGTATAATCATAAATATGGGACTGGCCGGTTTTATCCTCTGCGGTAAAGATATCTTTCAGTTTGCCGCCGCCCAGCTGCTGATCCCGGGTAAAGTCGATATTGGGATAGACATCCTCCGCCTTGGCGATGACATGATTGGTTTTTTCATCAAAGAAAAGGCATTTACCCCGGTTCTTTTTGGTGTGATTCTGCATATCCGCCACAACGGTGACATGGGATAGGGTGATGCGCTGCCATTCCCCAAAGAGGAAATTGCCGTAACCGTTGGAGGAAAGATCAAAGGAAATCACATCCCCAAAGGCGGAAATCTCCATATTCATAATATCATCGTGAGAGTGGCTCTCGGTCATCAAACCGTATTTCAGGAAAACCTCAATTCCCCCGTCACGAAGCATGCAGAAGTTGGTATCCTCCCAGAGTTTGGTGCCCACATAGGGACGGGCATACCGATCATATTCGGCGGGATTCAAGCCGAAAAGAAGCCTTTGCATGCCGCCTTCCGATTTGGCGGGAGCCCCGGTTCGCTCCAGTTTGGCGGTGCGTCCGTCATAGACGTTGGCGCATACCCATTTGAGCATGGGATGGTCGAAGCAGGCATTCATGGTGTCATAGCTGCCCGCATATTCGGCCAGAGAGAGGAAGGGCCATCCGTCGTTGGGGTTGGGAAGAATGCCGTTTTCAAAAGCCAGCTCGGCGGGCATGATATGCATCTGCAAGAGGGTTTCCCCCATCTGTTTGACATAATCAGCCTGGCAATCCATGGCGGTCATGTAATAATACAGATTGGTAAGGGGGGCAATGCAATAGAAATGGTAATGCACCGAGCCCTCATACCAGAACTTCTCTTTGGTAATGCCCTGCTCCAGCTGGTTAATCAAGCCATACTCGCTTTTAAACGCCCATTCCAGCAAATCATCCAATCCGTAAAAGAGCGCCACCATCGCAACTGCACAGGCCTCCCAAACCGGGATGTTATTAATATAATAAACAAAAGGCTTCAGGTATTTGGCTGCCGGAATAAAAAACTTTTCGCCCAGTTCCCGAATAAAGGTTTCATCCAGCTCATCCCGGACAATGGTCATACCGGTTAATAAGCTGATGAGATCTCCCGCATCGGTCAGATGAATTCCTGAGATCCGGCCTAAAAACTTCGGATGGGGCGACCAGCATTTCAGCCTTTCATAATTTTCAAGATAGAATTGCAGGACCTTTTTGATATGTTCAAGGTATTTAGCATCACCGGTCAGCTTATACAGAATAGCCGCGTTGTGAACGCTGCCGTTGGCCTGGTTGCGGTACATGGAGTTCCAGACATTGTTCTGCTTGTCCCCGGTATTGTGGTGACCGCAGACTTTGCACACCTGGTCGCGGGGGCTTTCCCGATTAAAAGTAAGACTTTCACCGCATTTGTCGCAGACATAGTTATGTCCCCAGCCGTTCACCCAGTCGGGATCATCATGATAGTTTTCTACAAACCAGTCGGTCTTCTCCTTGGTGGTTTGATATATCTTCTCGGCCCAGTCATAGTTT
>JAKOTC010000117.1 GCA_029776465.1 Bacillota bacterium | reverse complement strand
TCTCCAGCCCGACTGCAATATGCCCAGCGGCGAATCTCTGGTTCGTCAGGTGCTGTTGGGCAAAAATTACTTTATGGAGAAGTTCGGGGTCGAGCCCAAAGTGGCCATTAACTTTGATGCCTTCGGCCATTCCCGCGGACTGGTGGAGATTTTAAAGGGCACCGGCTTTGAGGGCTATCTCTTCTGCCGCCCCGAGCCGGATATGCTGGAACTACCCGGCGAGGATTTTAACTGGGTGGGCTTTGCCGGATCCACCATCCCCTGCCATCGGGCCTATAACTCCTATGAATCCCACCGGGGTGAGGCGGATGAGAAGATCAAGAACTGGATGAAGCTGAACCCGGACAAGCGGGTGGGTCTGGTGCTTTGGGGCATCGGAAACCACGGCGGCGGCCCCTCCCGTGTGGACTATGAAAAAATCGCCGCCCTGGCCAAGGAGACTCAGAATTATGAGATTCTCCACTCCATTCCCGAAGCCTATTTTGAAGATCTGGCCAAGGGTCCGGCTCTGCCCGAGTATAAGGGACTGCTCAATCCCCGTTATATCGGCTGCTACACCTCCCAGATCCGTATCAAGCAGCTTCACCGCAAACTGGAGAACGAACTTTACGGAACCGAGAAGATGCTCGCCCATGCCGCGATGGCTGGTCTGATCGAGTATCCCGGCGAAAAGTTGGCCGAAATCACCAAAGACCTGATGTTGATGGAGTTCCACGATATTCTGCCCGGCTCGGCCATCCAGCCGGTAGAGGAATCTTCCATCGGCCTGGCCGGACATGGATTGGAAGAGCTGAAGCGTCTGAAAACCAAAGCCTTCCTTGCGCTGGCCAGCGGCCAGAAAAAGGCCGGGGACGGGGAGATCCCGGTGCTGGTTTACAACCCCCATCCCTATGAAGTGGAGACCACTGTGGAGGTGGAATTCCAGCTGCCCGATCAAAATAAAAATCCCAATATTTTCGCCAATCCCCTGGTGTATGAAAACGGTCAGCTGCTGCCCTGCCAGACCGAGCACGAGCTTTCCAACTTTAACGTGGACTGGCGTAAACGCAGCGTGTTTACCGCCAAATTAAAACCCGGCCAGATGAATCGGTATGATGTCAAGATTGAATTTATCGATAATCCTTCCGCTCCCTCCCTGCCCATGGAAGGCGATTATCTGGTTTTCACTGGCCGGGACATAAAAGCCAAGATCAATACCAAAACCGGTACGCTGGACTATTATGAAGTGGGCGGAAAGAATTATCTGAAGGCCGGCGGCTGCCTGCCCCTGGTGATTGCCGACGACGAAAATTGCTGGGCGCACAAGGAAAAGAGCTTCCGCAACGTCAAGGGCGCCTTTCGCCTGATGACCCCCGAGGAGAGCGCCGAGTTTTCCGGCATCCTCACCGCCGAAAAGCCCGCTGCCGTCCGTGTGATCGAGGACGGGGCCGTCCGTACGGTGGTGGAGGCCGTGATGGTTTATAACCACAGCTTTATCTGCCTGCGGTACTACCTGCCCAAAACCGGAACCGAGATCAAACTGGGCTGCCGGGTTTACTGGAACGAGAAAATGACCATGCTCAAGCTTTCCCTGCCCACCACCCTCACGGACACCGCGTTCATCGGCCAGACCTCATACGGCAGCGAAAACCTGCTGACCAACGGGGACGAGATGTGCAGCCATAAATGGAATGTGGTAGCCGGAAAAGAAGGCGCCCTCAGCGTTATCAACACCGGCACCTATGGAAGCGACTGCGCCGACGGCGAGTTGAGGATTTCACTGCTCCGCTCCCCCGGCTATTCGGCGGGCAAGTCCGACTTCTCGGTCCGCAAGCCCTATATTATGGAGCAGGACCGTTTCTCTCCCTTTATTGACCAGGGCGAGCGGTATTATGAATTTTATATCAACGCCTCCGATGCTCAAACCCGACTGGAGAAGGTTGAGCGTGAAGCCATTCTGATCAACGAGGCTCCCATGGCCCTCTCCTTCTTCCCCACGGGACGGGGTGAGCTGCCCAAGTCCTTCGCAAGCCTGTCCGATGATGTAATCAGCCTGGCGGCCTTTAAAAAGGCAGAGCTGGATGACCGGTTCATCCTCCGTCTCTTTAACCCCACTGCCGAAACCCGGGAAAGCGTGCTGACCCTGCCCGCTATCAATAAGGAGATCAAGGTCAGCCTGAAGGGCTATACCCTCCGCTCCTTTGCCCTCTCCCTAAAGGATGGCAGCGTCACTGAGGTGGACTTGCTGGAGCGTCCTCTGTGATTCCTCTCCCCCAACTGTATAACCGGCTGCTGAGCCATTATGGGCCCCAGAACTGGTGGCCCTCCTCCACTCCCTTTGAGATGATGATCGGGGCCATCCTGAC
>JAKOTC010000116.1 GCA_029776465.1 Bacillota bacterium | reverse complement strand
GGACAAATGCAGAAGCAAGTGAAAATTACAGAAACGGTTCTGCGTGACGCCCACCAGTCCCTGATTGCCACCCGAATGACTCTGGAAGATATGCTGCCCATTCTGGAGCAGATGGATAAAGTGGGTTATTATTCCCTGGAAGCCTGGGGCGGCGCCACCTTTGACGCCTGCCTGCGCTTCCTGGACGAGGACCCCTGGGAGAGACTGCGTATTATCCGTTCCAAGGTGAAGAACACCAAGCTTCAGATGCTCTTCCGCGGCCAGAATATGCTGGGTTATCGCCATTATGCCGACGATGTGGTGGAATATTTCGTCCAGCGCTCGGTGGCCAACGGCATCGACATCATCCGCATTTTTGACGCTTTGAACGATATCCGCAACCTGAAGACCGCCATTGCGGCCTCCAAAAAGGAAAAGTGCCATGTTCAGGGTGCTATCTCCTACACCACCGGTCCGGTCTTTACCACCGAATACTATGTCAAATACGCCAAGCAGTTGGAGGACGAGGGCGTTGACTCCATCTGCATCAAGGATATGGCCGCTCTTCTGACCCCCTATGCCGCTTACGAGCTGGTAAAAGCGCTGAAGGAAAATGTGAAGGTTCCTCTGCAGATGCACACCCACTACACCTCCGGTCTGGCCTCCATGGTTATGGTCAAGTCGGTGGAAGCGGGCGTGGACATCATTGACACCGCCATTTCGCCCCTGGCGCTGGGCACTTCCCACGCTCCCACCGAATCCATGGTGGCAGCCTTTGCGGGAACCCCCTATGATACCGGCATCTCTTTGGAAGCCTTAAACCCCATTCGGGATCATTTCGCAAAACTGCGTAAGAAATACATTGATGAAAAGCTGCTCGACCCGCTGATGCTTTCGGTGGACGCCAACGCCCTGCTCTATCAGGTGCCCGGCGGAATGCTTTCCAACCTGGTGTCCCAGCTGAAGCAGGCCGGCAAAGCCGACAAGCTGGATGAAGTGTTGAAAGAGGTGCCGAGAGTGCGTGCCGATGCGGGCTATCCCCCGCTGGTCACCCCCTCCTCTCAGATCGTGGGCACCCAGGCGGTTTACAATGTGATTATGGGCGAGCGGTATAAAACCGTCACCAAGGAGTTCAAGACCATGGTCCGCGGCGAATACGGTACCACACCGGTGCCCATTGACCCTGCCTTCCGCAAGAGCATCATCGGTGATCAGGAGCCCATCGACTGCCGTCCCGCCGACCTGCTGAAGCCCGAGCTGGAAAAGCTCCGCGAGGAAGCCAAGCAGTGGATGGAGCAGGAGGAGGACGTGCTCTCCTATGCCCAGTTTGGCCAGGTGGCCCAGAAGTTCTTTGAAAAGCGTCAGAATAAAAAATACGGCATTGATTCCGCCCATGTGAACATGGAGCAGAAGGTGCATCCGGTTTAAGTTATTTTAGGGGAAGGGTTCAGAGATGAAATTGATCAACATCGGCTTTGGCAATATGGTCTCCGCCGACCGTTTGGTGGCTGTGGTCAGCTTTGACTCGGCGCCCGCCAAGCGGATCGCTCAGGAAGCCCGTGCCGCAGGCCGGTTGATTGATGCCACCTTCGGACGCAAATCCCGCGCGGTGCTGGTGACCGACAGCGATCATGTGATCCTGTCGGCCCTCCAGCCCGAGACTCTGGCCAGCCGTCTCAACGAGGAGGACGGCGGTATTCCCAACACCCCGGAGGTTTCCGATGATAAATAAGCGAGGTCTTACTGTTGTGCTATCCGGCCCGGCCGGCAGTGGGAAAGATACCCTGTTGAATGAGTTTTTTCGGCTGGGCGGAGCGGCTAAAACCATTTCCGCCACCACCCGGGCGCCCCGGGAAGGGGAGCGGGACGGCGTGGATTATTATTTCATGAGCCGAGAAGAGTTTGAAGAGCAAATTGCGAACGGCCGGCTTTTGGAATATACCGAGTACTGCGGCAATTATTACGGCACCTTGAAGTCGGAAGTCGACCGCATTTGTGCGGCCGGACTGGACGTTATTTTAAAAATTGAGGTGGAGGGCGGAAGGGCCGTCAAAGCCCTTTTGCCCGATGCCTTGCTGGTTTTCCTGCTTCCACCCTCCGCCGAGGAACTGGCAAGGCGGCTTCGGGGACGGGGAACCGAAACCGAAGAGGCCGTTTGCGCAAGGCTGGCCCGAGCGGCAGAGGAAATTGTCTGCGGCCGGGATTATGATTATCTGCTGATCAACGACGAGGTGGAAAAAGCTGCGCAGGAACTGGCGGAGATTATCCGCACAGAGAAAAAGCGGGTTTCCCGCAACAAGGAATTTTTTAATGAGGTGACGAGTCATGTTAAAGCCGTTGTCGGCAAGTGATATGAATTATAAGGGAAGCTGTTACTCCTTGGTGATTGCCGTTGCCAAGCGAGCAAGAGCCATTGCCGAAGAGGCTGAGGCCGAAAACATCGCGCTGACCAAAAAGCCCGTTCAGCTGGCTATGGAAGAACTGGCCAGCGGTAAGGCTGTTATCGTCGAAACCCAGGACAAATCCGAGGAAGAATAAACGATATGGAACGCATCGCACGAGTGGCTCTGGCGGATGCGCTGATTCAATATGACAAGCTTTATGACTACCGGCTGCCCGGCGAGCTTTCTTGGCTCTCCCCGGGCTGTCGGGTTATTTTGCCTTTTGGCCCGGGAAACAAGCCCCGCCGCGGGATGGTGATGGAGGTTTTCGACGGGAAAGAGGAGGAAGCTTTAAAGCTGAAGGCCGTAAGCGAAGCGGTGGATACCGCGCCCCTGCTCACCGCGGATCAGCTGGAGCTGGCGGCTTGGATCAGGGCACAGACCTTCTGCAGCTGGTATGACGCATTAAGCTTATTGTATCCGACGGGCCTTGAATACCGCCGGATTTTGCGTTATCATCTGGCCGATGGAGTCAATCTTTCCGATTTGAGCCCGGATGAGCGCAGGGTGGCGGAGGTGCTTGAAAGCCCGGAGAAAGCCATGGAGAGCGGAAAGCTGGCCAAGACTGCCGGGGTGGACCCCGCTTTGCTGGCCGAGCTGGAGCGGAAGGGTGTTTTAATCACCGAGGAACGGAAGGTCCGCAAGGTGTCGGATACCCGGGTGCGGATGCTTCGGCTTTCTCCTCAGCTGCAGGAAAGCCGGGATATGGGGGCGGACTTAAGCCTTCCCCCAAAAACCACGGCTAAGCAGGCCGATTTGGTTCGGCTGATTTGGGAAAACGGGCCGACAGCCATCCGGGAGGCCATCTATTACACCGGCGCGGGACTTGCGGTGGTGAACCGTGTGCTGCAAAAGGGCTGGCTGGAGTGCTATGAGGAAGAGGCCTATCGTCAGGCCTATCAAACCTCGGAGCATATGGACCTGGATGCCATCCGCCTCAGTGAGGAACAGCAGGCGGTATTCGACGGGTTATGCAAACTCTCCCCCGGAAGCGGGGCTTTATTATATGGCATCACCGGCAGCGGAAAAACCATGGTGGTGCTGAAACTGGTGCAGAAGACACTGGCGGAGGGACGGTCGGCCATGGTGCTGTTGCCCGAGATTCTTCTGACCCCCCAGTTTGTCCGGCTCTTCTCCGGTTGTTTCGGCAGCCGGGTGGCGGTTTTACATAGCGGGCTCTCCATGGGGGTTCGGCTGGATGAGTGGAAGCGGATTAGGGCGGGGGAGGCGGATGTGGTCGTCGGCACCCGTTCCGCGGTATTCGCCCCTTTGAAAAATATCGGCCTGATCGCCGTGGACGAGGAACAGGAAGGGGCGTATAAGTCCGAACAATCCCCCCGGTATGATGCCCGGATGGTGGCGGCATGGATTGCCAAGCGGCACAATGCCCTCTATCTGCGGATGTCGGCGACTCCCTCCATCACCGCCTATCATGCGGCCCAAACCGGAAAGCTGGCCTTTTTCAAGCTGGAAAACCGCTTTGGAACGGCCCGTCTGCCCCAGGTGGATTTGATTGATATGCAGAAGGAACAGACCGTGATGCCCGCTGGGGTGTTGGGAATGAGCCTGCTGGAGGCCCTGACCGTCAATATGGATCAGGGGCATCAGTCGGTGCTGCTGCTCAACCGGCGGGGACATGACACGGTGGTCACCTGCTTTGGATGCAATACGGTGATGACCTGTCCCAGATGCAGCGTGGCGCTGAATTTCCACTCGGCCAATGGGCGGCTGATGTGTCACTGCTGCGGCTACTCCCGGCCCTTTGATACCGGCTGCCCCCAGTGCGGGGAGAAGCGGATGCGCACCTTCGGGAGCGGAACCCAGAAGGTGGAGGCCGAGCTGAAAACCCTTCTGCCCGACGCGAGAGTGCTTCGGATGGACACCGACACCACCTATACCAAGGCCGCCCATGACCGTCTGTTTGAGGACTTCGGGGGCGGAAAATACGATATCTTGCTGGGCACCCAGATGGTGGCGAAAGGTCTGGACTTTGAAAACGTCACCCTTGCCGGGGTGCTGAATGCCGAGCAGGGGCTGTTCAGTGAGGACTATAAAAGCGGGGAGCGCACCTTTTCCCTGCTGACCCAGGTGGTGGGCAGGTGCGGACGGGGGCGGTTCTCCGGCAAGGCCATTATCCAAACCTATCTGCCGGATCACCCGATTTTCGGGGTGGCTGTCCGTCAGGACTATGAAGCCTTTTATGCCCAGGAGATTGCCCTTCGCAGCCAAATGCTCCATCCTCCCTTCTGCGATGTCTGCCTGATCGGGGTCAGCGCTCCCTCGGAGCGGGCGGCCAGGGAGGGTGCAATGAAAATCCTGGGGATGTTGGCCGATCTGGTGGAGAGGGAGTATAGCGAGCTGCCCATCAAAACCTTCGGACCCGCGCCCGCTTCAATTCTCAAGGCGGCCGACCGGTATCGCTACCGCCTGACGGTGAAATGCCGAAACTCTCCCCGTTTCCGCCAGATGGTCTATCGTTTGCTGTCCGGCTTTGCCGCCGAAATGGGCAGAAGAGATGTCACCGCATTTGCGGATATCAATCCCGAGAGCTATTTTTAATCAGATTATGAAATCCATGCTAATTTGCATTGGAAGTAGAGCATAATGCTCCATTATGTGTTATAATAGTTTTGAACCCAATACAAGCGGTTTTTGTTGTGAAACGGCCGATGCTTTACATCAGGTTCATATATAAGCCAATAAGGAGGCAGGATATGGCACTGCGAAGAGTGGTAAAAGAGGGCGAGGAAGTGCTGCGCAAAGTC
>JAKOTC010000115.1 GCA_029776465.1 Bacillota bacterium | reverse complement strand
TAGTCCTTCGAGCGCTCGGATGTTTGTCCATTTCCTCTTGCTCATACAAATACCCCCTGATGTAGTTCTATTTTCCTACATCAGGGGGCTCTTTGTCTATTGTCCGTTTTTACTGGTTCGGTTCACTTGCAGGCCGGGTTTTTCTTTAGGCTGTAAACGGGCCTTATTTCAATCGATCCCCGTACTTTTCCAGAACATAATCCAAATCCTTGTCCCCCCTGCCCGAGCAGTTGACCAGGATGGAACCGGTGCCCATTTCCTTGGCCAGCTTCATGGCATAAGCGATGGCATGGGCGCTTTCCAGCGCCGGGATAATACCCTCCAGCTTGGAAAGAGTGAAGAAGGCATCAATGGCTTCATCATCCGAAGCGGTTTTATAATTCACCCGGCCCAGATCCCTCAGATAGGCGTGTTCGGGACCCACGGAGGGATAATCCAGTCCGCTGGCCACAGAATAAACCGGATCCGGCTCTCCTTCCTCATTTTGCAGCATGATGGATTTGAAGCCATGCATAATCCCCTCTTTGCCATAGGTCAGACTGGCCGCGTGCTCGCCTCTCTTTGTGCCGACACCCAAAGGTTCCACCCCATAGATTTCAACCGGGTCATTGAGAAAAGCCATAAAGATGCCCGCCGCATTCGAACCGCCGCCCACGCAGGCCACTACCGCATCGGGCAGATTGCCTGTCATCTCCAGGAACTGCTCTCTGGCCTCAATACCCACCACCGACTGGAAATCACGCACCATCATGGGGAATGGATGGGGACCCACCACCGAACCAATGCAGTACATGGATTCCTCATACTCCTTCATATAGGCCTCAAACGCGGCATCCACTGCCTCCTTCAGAGTTTTCAGTCCGTGGGAAACCGGGACAACCCGGGCGCCCAGCAACTTCATTCTGGCCACATTGGGTGCCTGCTTGGCAATGTCCACCTCACCCATATAAATATCGCATTCCAGTCCGAAAAAAGCCGCCGCCGTGGCTAAAGCCACCCCATGCTGCCCTGCTCCCGTTTCGGCGATAAGTTTTTTCTTGCCCAGATATTTGGCCAACAGTCCTTCACCCATACAATGGTTTAATTTGTGGGCACCGGTGTGGTTCAGATCCTCCCTTTTGAGATATATCTGACAGTTGCCCAGCATATTGGAAAGCCGCTCACAATGGTAGGTGGGGGTGGGGCGGCCCTGAAACTCCTTTCGGATTCTTCTCAATTCACTGATAAACCGGCTGCTCTTGCAGATGGTTTCATAGGCCTGTGAAATACGGGCGAACTCGGCTTCCAGCTGAGGCGGGATATACGCTCCCCCATAGGTTCCGAAATAACCGTCTTTAGTGGGATTATGCTTGGTATAGACTGCGAAATCAACATTTTTCTCTAACATGGCCATTCTCCTTTTTTAATCAATATTGTGAAATACCCTGCTAAGCTACGCCATCGAAAATGGATTTCTTCGTTTTTCATCTCAGCTCCCGCTCCTTTCAGGATAAAATAAAAACTCCCGCCCCATAGCAAGGGGCAGGAGAATTTCCTGCGGTACCACCCAAATTGATAAAACCCTCCCGGGTTTATCCACTTGTTCCGCACACCAACATGCGCGCTTCCTTGATAACGGGTGAAGATCCCGTCAGATACTACTTGCAGAAAGCTCTGCTTTCGTCTGCCCTCCTAAGCCCATTCAATCCGGTCCTGCCTGCCGCAATTCCACCGCCTGCAGCTCTCTTTGAAGCGGATTCCGAACCTACTCTTCTTAATCATCGGTTTGGGTGTATTCAATTATTGAATACAGAATACCTTATAAAGGAATATTTGTCAATAGATTCAATGGATTTCTCTAGAAAATTTTTAAGACCTTTTTTGCATTTTCGCAGAATATCTGTGTTAATTCTTTTTCCGTAAACCCGGCTGTTTCCACCGTGCAAATCACCTCAGCCGGATCATACCAGGGAGAATCCGTCCCAAATAAAATTTTATCCGTTCCATGGGCCCGGCAAAAACGAAGAAAACGCTCTTTCTCAAGCCTACCGGCAGCGGTGGACAGGTCCAGATAAATGTCCAGTCCCGCCAGTTCCTCCTCCGCTTCCTCCCACATCTCAAACCCGCCCAAATGGGCGGCAATGATGGTGGCACCGGGAAAGGATTTGACCAATCGGGCTACCGCCTGCGGCCGGCTATGATAAGGCGGGGCATAAGCCACGTCTCCCCCGGCGTGAAAAAGAATCGGAAGGTCCGCCGAGAAAATCGCTTCGTAAAAGGAATAATACCGGCGGTCGTCAATCTGAAAGTTCTGATATTCGGGATGAAGCTTGACCCCGTGAAGCCCCAGTTCTTTCAATTGGGCAATCTCTGCCCGATAGTTCTCGCTTTCCGGATGGACGCTTCCAAAAGCCAAAAGCTTTCCCGCATACTCTGTTTCGACCTGCTTTGCCCAGGGATTGATGCTTGCGGCCTGGCTGGGCTTAGTGGCGATGGGCATGATGACGGAGAGAGAAACGCCGCTCTTCTCCTGCAAAGCCACCAGCCCGGAGGCGGTTCCGTCATGGTGGGGTAAAAGCCCGCCTTTCTCTGTAAGGGTTTGAATGGCGCGGGGCGCAAGGCTGTCAGTAAAGCAATGGGTATGAAAATCAATCATAAAGGTTTTTTGCGGCATTGTATGGTACCTCAATTCTCTGGCTAAGTTTAAATCTACCGGTTATTATATCATATCATTGTAAGGATGCCAAATAAAAGGGCTTCCGATCATCGTCGGAGGCCCTTTATGAATTTCCGTATAAGTTACTTAATAAATCATGCCAGCCTGCTCAGCTCTGTCGCAATCTGCGCCGCCACTTTGGCGTTGTTAAACACCAGCTGGATGTTGGAATCCAGGCTAGCGCCTTCGGTCAGCTCTTTTACCTTGGCCAGCAGGAAGGGCGTGCTTTCCTTACCCCGGATCCCCTTTTCCTCGGCTTCCCGAAGCGCCGTTTCGATGGCGTTATTAATAACCGCAGGATCCATCTCAAACTCTTTCGGAATGGGATTGGCGATTACCACCCCGCCTTTCAGATTTAGATCCCACTTGGCTTTGAGCGCCGCCGCAAGCTGAACAGGAGTATCCACCCGGTAATCCACTCCAAACCCGCTTTTAGAAGTATAAAATGCCGGAAGCTCATCGGTGCCAAAGCCCACCACGGGAACGCCATGGGTCTCCAGGTATTCCAGTGTCAAGCCAAGGTCCAGAATGGACTTTGCCCCCGCACATACCACTGCCACATTGGTGTTTGCCAGTTCCTCCAGATCGGCAGAGATGTCAAAGGTCTCCTGTGCGCCCCGATGCACGCCCCCGATTCCGCCGGTAGCAAAGATTTTAATCCCGGCCATACTGGCTAAAATCATAGTGGAGGCCACCGTGGTGGCACCGTCCAGTCCCTTGGCAACGATAAAGGGGATATCTCTCCGGCTGGTTTTTACCACGCCCTTGGTTTTGCCCAGATACTCAATCTCATCCTCTGTCAGTCCCACCTTCAGCTTGCCTTTCAAAATGGCAATCGTGGCGGGAACCGCACCGTTTTCCCGAACAATCTCCTCCACTCTTATGGCTGTTTGAACATTCTGCGGATAAGGCATACCGTGCGAGATAATGGTGGACTCCAGCGCCACCACAGGTCTTCCCTCTTCCACCGCTTTTTTAACTTCGGGGTTTATCTCCAAATATTGCTCTAACATAATCCGATCTCCTTCATTTTTTTCTCGACATTTTCCTTAGAAATGCCGGGGTTGATGGTATCTTCATGGCTTAGCGCCAGTATGGCCGCGGTCATAGCAAATCGAGCGCTTTCCTCGGTGTCTTTGTCATGGAAGTAACAATAAGCCAGTCCCGCCAGGAATGCATCCCCCGCCCCCGTGGCGTTTACCACGGAAATCTGCGGGTTGGGAATCAATTGATGCCTTTTCTCATCCTGAAAGAAAACGCCCTTTTCACCCAGGGTAATAAACACCCGCTTGACTCCCTGGCTCAAAAAATACTCCGAGGCTTTTCTCAGGTCCTCCTCTTTCTCGATCTTAATTCCGGAAAGCAGTTCCGCCTCAATTTTGTTGGGTTTTATGGTGTGAAAAGCGCCGATTTTATTTTTCACCTTCATGGCTTTAGCAGTGGAAACCGTGTCCAGGAAAAACACCATGTTTTTAAAATTATCCAGCACATAGCCGATAACATTTTCCGGAATGTTGGTGTCAATTACGCAAAACTTCGCACCTTCAATCACCGGGCGGACGGTCTGGATAAATTCGATGGAGATCTCGTTGAGGATATCCATATGGGAAATAGCCAGCTGCATATCCCCCTGCCGGTCTAAAACAGCCAGATAGGTGGAGGTGGATTTCCCCCCCAGCACCAAAGTGTTTTTCATATCCAGCCCGATGGAAGCGGCATGATCCAAAATCTTTTTCCCGTATAAATCATCGCCCACGGCGCTGATCAGTTTGGTGGGAACCCCCAGGTGCACCATATTCTCGGCGATGTTTCGCCCTACTCCGCCATGGGAGATTTTCACCCGTCCCGGATTGGAGTCGCGTGCAATCAGCTTTTGGGTTGGGAAACCGATGATATCTATATTGCACCCACCCAGCACGCAGGCATAGTCCTCTTGTTTTAAAATATATTCTTTTCCAAGAATAATCCCTTTCTTCATCAGATTGGAGATATGAACCCCCACAGAAGAACGGGTAATCCCAAGCGCATCTGCTATTTCGTTTTGAGAAATTCTCGGATTCTTCCGAATCAGTTCCAATAAATCCTCTTCTCGGCGCGTCATAAGCTTCATCCTTTAAGCATATACTTATTGGCTAAGTATTTGTTTATTTTTATGATAGCACAAATATATAAAAAAATGTAATTGTAAATAATTCCAAAGGTTAAAAATATTCCGTCATCCAGAATACCGGCGCAACAAAAAACAACTGCTAATACATTTTATGTGTATTACGCACCGATTTTCAGGGCATGAAAAAACCCCGCAACCATCGTGGTTGCGGG
>JAKOTC010000114.1 GCA_029776465.1 Bacillota bacterium | reverse complement strand
GAAAGAAATGGCGGTTCGATGGGTACAGGCAATGGGATTTAATGAAACGATGCTGAAACTGGCTTATGACCGGTGCGCCTTATCCACCGGCAAATTGAGCTTTAATTATATTGATAAGATCCTCTCGGGCTGGAATGCCAAGGGGATTACCACTCCGCAGCAGGCGGAGGAAGAGAGCCGAATGCGCCACAGTTATAAGCAAACGCCCAATTCCCTGCCGGAGGATGACGACTTTGTTCGACTTTCCCTCACTCGTACACCTAAACTATAAGGAGGCCATATGGGATATTCCAAAGAAATATGGAATCAGGCCAACGAGGAGCTTCGAAAACGCCGCGAGCGCCGCAGTATGGAGCGGGAAAGAAGGCGCAGCGTCTGTTTTGCAAAGGTTCCCAGGCTGGCGGATATTGAGTATGCCATGATACAAACCGGCATTCAGCTCTCCCGCATTGTGCTGGAGGGGAAGGATGTGGTGGCGGAGGTCAATCAGCTTTCCCAAAAACATCAGGCCCTGATTAAAGAGCGGACGGCTTTGCTGGCTCAGCTGGGGTATCCGCCGGATTATCTCACTCCAAAGCCCTATTGTCCCATATGTGAAGATACCGGATACACGGACACCGCCCGCTGCGCCTGCCTGGATAAGCTGTTGAAAGAAATTGCCGCCGCCCGGCTGAACAGTGAGTCCCCTTTGCAGCTTTGCAGCTTTGAGACTTTTAAGCTGGATTATTATCCCGACCGGCAGGATCCTTCTTTGGGGATCAACATCCGGGAAAAGATGACGGAAATATATCGTTCCTTGAAAAGCTATGCCGAGCATTTCTCTCTCTCCTCAAAAAGCTTGTTTTTATGGGGGCCGCCGGGGCTGGGGAAAACCCATCTTGCGCTTGCTATCGCGGGAGTTGTTTTGGATAAGGGTTACAGCGTCATCTATATGCCGGCGCAAAACATGGTTAACCGGCTGGAAAAAGATCGTTTTTCTTCCGGGACGGAGGGGGAAGCGGAAACGGCCTTTTTGGAATGTGACCTGCTGATTATAGATGACCTGGGAACCGAATTTTTAAATTCCTTTGTTCAGGCCGCGCTGTATAACGTGATTAATTCCCGCATTCTCTCGGGCAAGCCCACCATCATCAGCACCAATCTGGAGTTTGCCACCCTGCGGGAGCGGTATCCTGATCGATTGTTCTCCCGTTTGACCGGTTGCTTTGCGGATTTGTATTTTGTAGGGGAAGATATACGCCGCAAAAAGAAAAAAGAAGACTGATAAAAAGCTCTGTGACCGCACAGAGCTTTTTTATAGGCTGAAATCGCTTCCGGGGAGGTATTCTGATCTTTCTTCCACTTGACTTGCCTGATTTAATAGTAATATAATTTTAATATTCTATTTGAAGGAGCAAGCATTTATGGATAAACTGACCGAATCCCTGATGAAGACGGGGCTTACCCAACACGAGGCAGTTTTGTACCAGCTTCTGTGTGCGGAAGGGATGCTGTCCGGTTATGAGGCGGCCAAACTGTCCGGTATTTCACGTTCCAATGTTTACACGGCTCTGGCCGGGCTGGCGGATAAGGGCGGCGCAAACCGCATTGACGGAAGCGTGGTCAAATTTGTCCCCGTTGCTCCGGCTGAATTTTGCAAAAACAAGCTGCGCAGTTATGAAGAAAACCTTGAATATATCAAAAGCCATTTGGACATTAAAAAGATATCCAACAATGTCTATTTAACCCTTCGGGGACGCCAAAACATCCTGGACAAGGCCATCAATATGTGCGATGAGGCCTCCTACCGGGTTTATATCTCCTGCTCGGGCGAAATCATACGAACACTGCACAGTTCGCTGGATGACCTTGTCAGCCGGGGGCTGAAGCTGGTGATTCTGACAGAATCAGAGTGCAAAATTCCCGGCGCCAAATGTTATCTTTCTCAGGCCCAGACCGGCCAGATCGGGCTGATTGCCGATTCCCATTCGGTGCTGACCGGGGATTTGGGAGAGGGCGAGGATGCGGCAGCCTTATACACCGATAATCCCACTCTTGTGGATCTGTTTAAAAAGTATTTAAAAAATGAAATTGAACTGATTGAACTGAAAGAGAAAAATCAGGGATAACAAAATGGCGGAATATCGAAAATCAGACAGAGAAAAAAACCTCCTGTTGTGGCATAGAAACTACAACAGGAGGAAATTTTATGTCTGAAAAAGTAGAAATATTAAATGGCATGCCGGCGAAAGATGACAGGGTGCCGGTATCGAAAGGCGGGCCGGATTGCCAACGGGAATTGCTAAAGCAGGCGGTTTTCATTGATGACCAGTGCGAATTTTAAGCCCAGAAAATCGGCGGCCCGGCGACACATGACCATGCGGGTGAGAAAGATTTCAAAATAGTCCATCACCGGACAAACGGAGGTGTCAATGTCCAGCTTCAGGGTGATGCAGGTTTTCTCATCATCCAACGTCAGGGAGGATTTGCGGACGGCGTAATTGACCCGGTCATGAATATCCTTTTGGTACATATCAAGATTGGGGTTGCGCACACGGGATCTGCGGACATCCGATTTATCCGCCAGTATCAGGGCGGCAGTGACCCGGTTGACAGCGATTCCCGCGTTTTCGTCATGGTTGCCGATTGCCGAGACAACAGTAGCCAGCTCGCTGGCCTCCATCCCCAGCTTATCAAGAATTTGAAAGGCCAGGCTGGCGCCGGACTGGGCATGATCCTGGCGGTTAATCATATTGCCGATATCATGCATATAACCCGCGATTTTGGCCAGCTCCACTTCTCTGGGCGGAGAACCTAATTGGAGCAGAAGAGCGGCCGCGGTTTCGGCGGTTTTGGTGGCATGGGCAAAACCGTGTTCGGTATAGCCCAACACGCCCAGGGCGTCGTTACCGGCGGTGATATAGGTGTTGATGTCTTTATTATTCTTGATGCTTTCATATGTGATCGGGGCCATAATACTCCTCCTTTGGATTTAGTCCACGTATTCACGGTAACTGGTCTCAAACCGGGGGTTATATTTTTGGGTAAATCCCGGAGTGACGGTAATTTGATTGGTGTTATCGATGAAGACCGCATCCAGGCCCAGCTTGCGCACCAGTTCCATGGCCTCATCCAATCCCAGCAGGATGCAGAGGGTGGACAGGGCGTCGCACTGGGTCGGATCATCGCCGATGACGGTTGCCGAAAGCAGATCGCTTTCGACGGGATAACCGGTCTGGGGGTCCAGAATATGATGATAGCGTTTGCCTTCTAACTCAAAGTATTGAAGATACACGCCTGAAGTAACCACCGCTTTATCGGCAACAGATATGGTTCCCACCAGGCCGCCGTTTTTATCAAAGGGCTTCCGGATGCCCACAGTAAAATTTTCTTTTTGATCTTTCTTACCGATGACAATCATATTGCCCCCTAAGTCCACAATGGCGCTGTCGATTCCGGATTGGCGGATAAAGTCGGCAGCCTGCCGGGCAATATAGCCTTTTGCAATGGCGCTCAGGTCTATCTGAGCGCCGTTTTTCAGGGTGACG
>JAKOTC010000113.1 GCA_029776465.1 Bacillota bacterium | reverse complement strand
GTGCCGTTTCATCACCAAATCGAAGGCAGGAGTCGGCGTTTCAATATACTCCGGCTCAAGTTCCAGCGTAATGCGGAACAATTCGCCCAGCAGGCAGCGCGCCATGATCCAATGCCCGGCCAGGTCGGGATGAATCCCGTCGCCGGAACGGTAGGAAGGATCGACCTTTCGCTTGGTTTCAATTGCCTGATTCATAGGCGTATAGATGTCCACCACCCGGTCCACTTCATCCCTCAGCTCGTTCATAATCCAGTCCCGGTATTGGCCGAGAACCTCGTTATACCCCTCATAGGCATCCATCCAGCTGTATTCTTCCCTGCCCTCCGGCCAGAGCTTTCCCACAAAGCTGTCCTTATCAAAGGGGGGCGGGGTCATCACGATGACTTTGGCTCCGGCGGCTTTAATCTTATCGATCAGGGCGCGCATTCCCTTTTGATAGGCTTCCAACCGGTGGGGCGCCGGCGGATAATAGATGCCGTCGTTCATGCCGTAGCAGACAACCACCCAGTCCGGCCGGGTCAGTTCCAATGCCCGATCCGCCCGGTTCAGCACCCAGGGACGGGGAAAGGGATGAGCCGGCTCCGACAGGCCGGAAACGGTCTCGCTTCCCAATCCCAGATTCATCAGCTCGATTCTGTGATGGGGTTGGTATTTTTTCAGATAGTAATCCATTTGGGCAATATACCGCCCGTCGTCGGTGATACTGTCCCCCAGAAAGACGATACGCTTACGCTCGGGGATCCTTCCGCCCTTTTCAATAATCGACACGCTCAACACCCTTTATCATAATGCTGGGTTTATTATAGACTTTTCTATGGTTTTTGACAACCCACTGGGGATTGACAGAGTAAAAAATAACCGGAGCAGCCGTTTTGCTGCTCCGGTTGATTTATTTCTGATGCACCGCACCATCCTTGAAGCTATTTTACCTCTGTTCCGCCCCACTTCACCACCGTAAAGCCTTTGCGAGTAAAACCGCTCAGCTTTTGGGGCTGAACCTCCACAGGCTTATCCAAGGGTTTATAGACCATGTGCACCCGCAGAATGCTGTCTGGCCGGGGAGTGATTTTAGCAAACTGTCTATCTCCGCCCTCATTGTCAATCTATTCCTATTCTAACTCCGCCCTTTTCAATTGTCAATGAGAGCAAAAATTCATCTTGATTATCCAGACTCGCAGTAAAAAAGACGCCCCAAAAGGGACGTCTTTTTAATGCAGATGCTCTTGCAATAAACCCAGCAAAGTGGGTTTTAAATTAAATTCACCACAAAGAGCCTTGACCTCTTCCAATGCTTTATTTTTATTCTGGGCAGAAAGGGGAGCGCGAACGGCCCGAAGCATGAGGTTTTTGGGGGTGTGGGACAGGTCCATAAACTCCAGCACCTGGGTTTTATACCCGCAGGCGGTGAGAAGATTAGCCCGGATGGCATCGGTCATCAGGGCGGCCGCCCGCTCCTGTATGATGCCGTATCGGGTCAGTAGGGAAAGATTTTCACTTTTGATCTGCCCGTTCAGTTCGTGCTGACAGCAGGGAACCGAGAAAATATAACGGGCATCCCAGCTCACCGCATTATAGAGGGCGTAATCGGTGGCGGTATCGCAGGCATGAAGGGAAATCACCATCTCCACCGGCTCCTCCGTCTGATAGCCCTAGATGTCCCCCAGCTCGAAGCACAAATTCCGATAGCCGTATTTTTCGGCATCCCGTCTGCAGCTTTGGATGACATCCTCCTTCAAATCCAGCCCGGTCATCCGAACCTCATAGTTCTTCAGTTCCACCAGATAGTAATAGAGGATAAAAGTGAGATAGGATTTTCCGCAGCCGAAGTCGATCACATGCAGAGTTTTGGAGGGATCCCAGCCGCTCAACTCATCGTCAATAATCTCAATAAAGCGGTTGATCTGCTTAAACTTGTCATACATGGCCTTCACCACCCGGCCATCGGGGGTAAAGATGCCCATATCCACCAGCGGAGGAATGATCG
>JAKOTC010000112.1 GCA_029776465.1 Bacillota bacterium | reverse complement strand
ATTTTAACTGCCCTCATAAAATCCAAGCCTTTGCTTAAAAAAGCCTGCGCAAAAACCCCGGGAGGGCGCCGTTATGTGGATTGCTTTTTTTTGCTCTCCTTGCAAGGCGGATCGCTGGCCAGAATTTTAAGCACCCGGGTCATCAAGCGAACCAGCTGGGCGGCGTCCTCCTCCCCCAATTCCTGCACAATCCGCTTGACATAGGAATCCATTCGGCAGATCATATCATCCACCTGCTTGCGGCTGTCGGGAGTCAAAAAGATCTCAAATCTCCTTCGATCTGCGGTGGAAAGCCTGCGCTCAATGCAGCCCTTCTCCTGAAGGGAGTTTAAAACCGCCGTCACGGCCGGGCGGGACATTCCCAAACTGTCGCCGATCTGGGAGGGGTTGACGCCGTGATGTTCATCGCTATACCGGTGAATAAAGGCGATAACATCCGCTTCTCCCGGTTTAATCGCCAGCTCCGCGTCCGGGGAAAGCCACGCCTTTGACAGCTTGCTGCGAGCCTGGCCAAAGGCAATCAGCACCTCTTTCAACTCTGCCGACAGTTCAAATCCCGATATTTCATCACGCCTTCCTCTTCAATCTGTTTCTATTATAATGGCCGCAAGGAAGAAAATCAAGTTCAGACATTAAATAGTTCACGGTTTGAATGTGTTCAATTTTTGACAGGAGATATAATCGGTATAGAGCATTGAAAAAAGGGGGATTTTTTGTTATAATGAAAGTTGGCTTAAAAATTCAGGAAGAAAAAGGGAGCAACAAATTTGATCAGAACAGATTTAAGAAACATCGCCATCATCGCCCACGTTGACCACGGCAAGACCACGCTGGTGGACGAAATGCTGAAACAAGGCGGCGTCTACCGGGAAAACCAGGTCGTGGAAGAACGGGTTATGGACAATAACGAGCTGGAGCGTGAGCGGGGCATCACCATCCTCGCCAAGAACACCTCCGTTTATTATAAAGGCGTAAAAATCAACATCGTGGACACCCCCGGCCACGCCGATTTCGGCGGCGAGGTGGAACGCATTTTAAAAATGGTGGACGGCGTTATTCTTCTGGTAGACGCCGCGGAAGGCCCCATGCCCCAGACCCGCTTTGTGCTGCAAAAGGCCCTGGCCTTGAAGCACCGGGTCATTATTGTTGTCAATAAAGTGGACCGTCCCGACGCCCGCCTGGAAGAGGTTCCGGAAGAGGTTTTGGAACTGTTGCTGGAACTGGACGCCGACGTAGACCAGCTGGACAGCCCCGTCATCTTCTGCTCGGGCCGTGAGGGTAAAGCTTCCCTCTCCCCCTATGAGCTTGAACCCAATTTAAACATCTTATTTGAGACCATTCTGGACTATATCCCGGCCCCTCAGGGGGATGAGAACGGGGAACTGCAAACCCTGGTCTCCTCCATCGACTATAACGATTATGTGGGCCGCATCGCCATCGGCCGGGTTGAACGTGGCATGGTCAAAACCAATCAGGAAGTGATGGTTTGTGACTATATGGAGCGCAAGGCGCCCTACCGTTCCAAAATCGTGACCCTCTACCAGTTTGACGGCCTGCGCCGCACCCCGGTGGACTCCGCCCGGGTAGGGGATATCGTCTGCATCTCGGGTATCGAAAACATCACCATCGGGGACACCATCACTTCCATGACCGCCCCCGAACCCCTTCCCTTCGTCAGCATTGACGAGCCCACCGTTGAAATGACCTTCTCGGTCAATGACAGCCCCTTTGCCGGACGGGAGGGCAAATTTGTCACCACCCGCCAGCTGAGAGACCGGCTGTATAAAGAGCTGCTGCGCAATGTCTCTCTCCGGGTGGAGGATGGTGAAACCACCGACCAGTTCAAAGTGGCGGGCCGGGGCGAGATGCACCTGTCCATCCTCATTGAAACCATGCGCCGGGAGGGGTATGAGTTTTCGGTCAGCACTCCCCGGGTTCTCTTTAAAGAGGAAGAGGGCGTGCTGAAAGAACCCATGGAGCATGTTTACATCGATGTTCCAGAGGACTGCGTGGACGCTGTTATGGAAAAGCTGGGTGCCCGCAAAGGCGAGCTTCTCCACATGAACGCCGCGGGCAACCGGATGAAAATCGAATACAACATCCCCGCCCGAGGCCTGTTCGGCTATCGCAACGAGTTTTTAACCGATACCAAGGGAGAAGGCACTTTAAATACCATCTTCAACGGGTATGAACCCTTCAAGGGGGAAATCACCCGCCGCAACACCGGATCTCTGATCGCCTTTGAAACCGGCGAAGCCGTAACTTACGGCCTCTACAACGCCCAGGAGCGGGGCGCCCTTTTCATTCCCCCGGGAACCCCGGTATATGAGGGAATGATCGTGGGTGTCTCCCCCAAATCCGAAGATATCACCGTCAATGTCTGCAAGAAAAAGCAGCTGACCAACACCCGCGCCAGCGGCAGCGACGATGCCCTCCGCCTTATTCCCTACAAGCGGCTCTCTCTGGAGGAAGCCATCGAGTTTCTGGCCGAGGACGAATTGCTGGAGGTCACCCCCAAAAACATCCGCCTTCGCAAGCGCATTCTCAACCACGAACTGCGGATGAAAGCCCTGAAGTCCAAGAACTAGCACAAAAAAACGGTTGCTTTTTAAAAAAAGCTCCGCAAAAACTTGATATGAAAAGGCGGGATCCAAGAAGCATCCCGCCTTTTTTGTTTGCCGTCAAAACGCGCCGTTATCCCTCGAAACAACCGTAGGCGCTGAGCATATACTTGCCGATGTCATAGATCAGCTGATTGACCCTGTCGTAAAACTCCAGGGGCAGCAGCTTCAGGGTCTCCACAACCTGTCCGTCTTTGATAAAATCGGGGCGCCTGGGGTGGATTTTGGGCGCCTCCACCTCAAAACTAAAGGTGCCCTGATAGTTGATATCCAGCAGTGCGTTCAGAATCATATCATAGTTGGTGCAGCCGAAAAAGGGCGGCAGGTGAAGGTCGGCCCGCCAGCACTCCTTTGTCAGTGCCAAACCGCCTACATTGTCCTGCACATGGATGGCCTTCAGCCGGCTGCCCAGCGCTTTAATGCTGGAGGTCTGGTCCCACATGTTGTGGTTGGCGTGGCCGGTATCCCAGCAGGCGTTCACCTTCGGATGCCCCACCATTTCAATCAAATACAGCAGTTCCTCCCCTGTTCTGATGTAATAGGGGTCGTTCTCCGCGCCGATGTTTTCAATCAGCACATCCACTCCGGTGCGCTCGATGGTAGGGATAAGCCGCTTATAAAACTCCGCGTTTTTCTGATAGAACTCCTGTTGACCCACGCCCTCGCATCCGCCGGGATGCACCACCACCCAGGGGATATTCAGATAGGCGCAGCATTCCAGCGCCCGCTCCGCCACGGCCACCACGTCCTCAAGCGGTTCGGTCAGCGGGTTCCCCGATTCGGCATGGGCCTGAGAGGCGCAGACATTCAGCTCCTCCATGGCCTGCCGGATGGGCTCCAGCCGCTCCTGCCAGTCGGCTTCCATGAATTTGGATTTGCGCACGGGATCATACAGGTCAAGATCGAAACGCTGATACCCCTTTTGGGCCAGATTGCGGATCACATCTTCTATTTTGGGCAAGTGATACCGAATGCTTCCCCCGGTTGTGGTAGATAAAAACAAAGCAACTCCTCCAATTGAAACCATCTTTTTCAATGCAGCCGGTTTTATTCAGGCCTGATATATAAACTTCTTACAACCCAAGCCCCATATATTATACAATAAAAAACGCCCGATTCAACCAAAGAGTTTAAAAAGATGCGACGGGTCAAAATGGGCACAAAAGCGGTCAATAAAGTTCTCTTTTTGAATCTTTTCATAGTTATATTCGGTTTGCTGTGGCAATATAATACCTTAGCTTCGACAAACCCAGACAGGAGACGCTATGAAACAAACCAGATTCTTGCTTACCACTGCGGCCGCAGCCCTGTTTTTTATTCTACGGCTGCCTTCCGGCGCCGTCTCCAGAAAGCCGGATGCCGGTTTTCGCAGAATCTTCATCCGCCGCCCCGGTCTCTCCTGCGGAGGAGGCGGATATTTCCCGTATCGTCAATAACCTCTTTCATACCCCTCAGCTTATCGAACAAATAAAGTCCGGGCAGATAAGCCTGCAGGAAACAGAAGTCTTAAAGCCCTTTGGCTTTACAGCAGATGAAATCCATTTCCCTCTCTCCCGACCGGCGAAAGGCCTATGCCTTTACCGGTGCATCCCTCACCGAGGGATGGAACCGGCCGCCCCTGTCGGAAAGCCTCTACCGGTCATCACCGCCCTTCCTCAGGAGGCCGCCGAGCAAAACCTTGTCCCGAAGCTCTCCCAATTCGGCAGTTCAGAACTGGGCAACCCCCTCTACCCGGCTGGTGATTATCCCCCTGCTCAACCCGGACGGCATAATAGCCTCCACCCGGGATCAGGCATCAAGCATCGACATAAACCGGGACTTTCTGTCCGGCCGCTTCAGGGCCCCGGAAACCAGAGCCATGAAAGCCCTGCTGGAGCAGGTCCGGCCGGATATCCTGATTGACTTTCAGGGCTGGCTGTATGAAACCTAAGGAAGCAAGCGCCTGCCGAATGCTTTCAGCGGCAGCTGCAGCTGCCCCACAAAGGCCCGTTTAACGGCAGGCCCGGGGATACCTGGCCGGCTATGCGGGCGGACTGGAAGCCGAAACCCTGCTGGTGGAACTGGCCGGCGTTCGAAAATCCAACCCGACGAAGATCATTTTGGCCCTTAATGAGCTGAGACAATAAAAACCGCCGGCTGGTCTGCCGGCGGTTTGACATATTTAATGCTTTTCAAATAAAGAGGAGATTTTCTTCCGGTTCAGATTCCTGCCGATAATGTTCAGCATGGAAGGCTGGGCCGCGCAAGGCCGCACGGAGATTTCCGAGGCGGTGCAGTTGATCTCAAAGCTCTCCCCTTCCTCCCGGCTTTGAAGGGAACCCTTCACCCGAAGCACCGTTCCGCATTCCCCGCCGGTCAGCAGCCGGCAGATTTGCCGGGCCTCCTCCAGGGAGTAGCACGCCCGGGGATAGAGGGTGGTGCTGTTGAAGAGGGTGCTGTGGTCTGCGGTCCGCCGGATGTGGGAAACAGGCTGGGGAGCGGACTCCGCGATGCGCTGAAAATCTTGGTCCGTCCATTCCTCCCAGGGCTTGGATTCAAACAAAGGTTTGATATCCCTGTCCCTGCCCAGCAAAGCGACCAATATATCCTCGGCCCTTTGGACCTTTTCCGGATAAAGGCCGGTTTTGCTGATTAAAATCCTTCCGGTGGAAATCAGCTGGGAGTAGAGCACTTCCAACTCGGCCAGGCTCATCTCCTCCAGGGAGGCGGGGTCCACAATGGTCACCGCGCAGCCCGGCAGGCAGGCCTCTTTGATCTGGGGGCTGTCAAGCACATCCAGATAATCGTCCATGTTGAAGATGCCCGAAGGCTCCACCACGACTCGGTCATAGCTTTGGGCCAGCTCGAGGATCCGGTCGTGGAAATTCACCTTCATTCCACAGCAGATGCATCCGCCCGAGATCTCGGCCACCTCGGCCACATCCTTCAGCATGGCGGCATCCACCCCCGCGGCGCCGAACTCATTCTCAATCACCGCAAAGGTAATGCCCCGGCTCTTCAGCCAGTTTGCATAGTGGCGGATAAAAGTGGTTTTTCCCGCTCCGAGAAAACCTGATATCAGATCAATCCGAGTCATTCATACCGCCCGTAAGTCTTGGCAATCTCCACCATGCGGCGGGCCCGATCAAAGGAGGCGTTGGCCGGATATTCGCAGCCGGTGGCCAGAATGAAGCCGCCGTCCTTCTTAAAGATATCGATCTGGGTCTTGCAGGCATTGTCCCATTCCTCATCGGTACCCACCACCGCCATAGCCGGGGTGACGCAGCCGATCAGGGTAACGTCTTTGCCGTATTTTTCTTTGCACTCGGCAAAGTCTTTGCAGTCATCCGGCGGGTACAGGAAGGAGATCGCGCAGGGGCGCATGGTTTCGATCTGGGCGTCGAAATAAATCCGCTGTCCGCAGTTGTGGATCATCACCAGGCAGTTCCGCTCGTGAACCACATCGGCCAGCTCCTTCACCAGTTTGCCTTCCATCTCCATCCACATCTCCTTGGACATAATGGAGCCGGAAGCAAAGAGGGTGTCGAACATCACCGCGTTGACCCCTGTGTCCACAATGGCGGCGCAGTATTCCTTCAAGGTTTCGTTGATCTCCTTGGCGGCGTTGAAGACCGCATCGGGATCATCGTAGATATCCATATACATTTCCTGCTGGTTTCTCAGCATGGACAGCACGCCCAGCGGGCCGAAGACGAAGGCCACGATGGGAATCTCGCCGCCCTTTCTGGCCACCAGCTTTTTCAAAACTTCCAGATGCATCATCATCCGCTTGCCGGTGCGATAATCCACCTTTTTGATTTTGCTGTAATCACTGATGTCTTTGATTACGCAGTCGGAATAGTCGGGATGGGCCGCCTCGTTTTCGGGGAAGATCAGCTTCTGGCCCCAGGCCTCGCATTCCACCGACAGGTCGATCAGGGTGACGATGCAGTCCTGCTCGAACTCCTCGGCTGCCTTAATCAAAGCCTCTGCGCATACATCGGGATTGGTGGACCATTCCTCATAAGTGGCCCCTACCAGTTTGCGGGTAACGCCGCTGAGAATGGGATAAACCGGAACCCGGTCGGGTTCTTTATGCTGCAGCGCAGTGACCACACGTTCCATTGAATTCATTATAATTACTCTCCTTTGTTCTGTCCAAAACGGTTTTAAGATAGTTTAAGACAAGTATAACGAAAAATTCCTCTGCTCTCTTTGAATATTTTTTGATTTATTGTGAAATTATCACAAGTTTTTTTGCTTTAATCATATACTTTATTGGTATAATTTAAAAAATCTTTCGGCGATGCCACAGTTTTTCCACCGTTTTTAAGGCGGCGTCGGCCTCCTCCGGATTGGAAGGACCATAAAGGCAGAGAATGACGCCCTCGGGCTTCAGCACCTCCGCCAGCAGGGGAAGGTCCTCCATTTCGCAGGAGAGGTTCAGCATCTTGCCCGCATCCTGGCATTTCTTTAAGACGTCCGGCCATTCCCGCATGGGTTTGGCTCCGGCGCCCGGCACCCACTGAATGCCGTTGACTCCCGGCAGTTCCAACAGGCTGTCCAGCTGAACCAGCGCGCCCGGACCGTCCAGATGATAGATATTGGCGTCCAGAAACTCGGTTTCGGCCACCAGCTCGGGCAGGATAAACTCTTGAAACATTTCGTTGGAGACCATGCAGTTGAAATCGCAGGAGGTGACATACCAGCGGCCAGGATGCCAGATCCCCATCCAGTTGATGGTGCCCTCCTGATTTTGGGAGGTGATGGACTCCAGCTCGTTATAAAAGCTTTTAAACACCTCAAACAGCTGCATGGGAAGGGGCTTGATCAGCTCCGGGCAGTCATATAAATCCATGCAGAGCTCGGCCGGACCCCGGAGGGAAACCAGCCCGTCCATGCCGCAGTGGATGTCGGTGATGCCCACCAAAAAGTCCCCTTTAGCCTCCTCCACGCAAAGCCTGGTCAGTTGGAGAATCTTTTGCAGCCAGGGATTGTCGTGGTTGTATTCGGCTTTGAAATCCTCCCAGTCCTTTATGGGATGGCTGCACCAGCTAGTGCTCTCGCCGAATTCAAGATCGCAGCCCAGAATGGCGCCGAAGATATCCGGACCCAGATTGGGGTTGTAATGAGGGATGGACTCGGCGGCAAAATAGGTCTGTTCCATCCGATTGCGGGCGTTCTTCACCACCCACTCAAAATCCAGCCAGCGGTCCCGGATTGCCTCGGGCCGCTGAATGTCATATACCGGCTTGGCGCCGGATTTGGGGGTGGTGAGGATGACCAGGGGACGGTCATGATTCTCCATTGCCCAGGTGTCGATATAACGCTGTTTGCGCTGATCCCAGTTCTCAATATATTTCATATTCATCCCCTGCTTACTGATTCTTGCGGGCGTCGGCGGCCTTATCGGTCGCGGCGGCAAGACGGCGGGTTTCTTCCTTCTCTTTTGCCATCTCTTCCAGGGTTCTCTCCTTCAGCCGGGCGGCGGGAACATACTCCTTCAGGGGCAGGCGCTCGCCCTTCTGCCGCTCTTTGGCGGCCCGGATGGCTTCTCCATACTGGGGCAGCCACTGCTCCTGCGCCACCAGCATATCGTCCACCAGCTGCCATATGTAGGGAGGGGTCAGTTTGGCGCCGGTCAGAGGATCCATCATCATGGCCTGGCGCAGCAGGAGGTCATCCCCCCGAACCGCCGCTTCCACGGCCAGCCGCTGCACGCTGATGGAGGCATTGCATACCGCCGCGCAGCCCAGCGGCAGATCGCCCACCCGGGGAATATTGACGCCGTTATAGTCCACATAGCCGGGCACCTCCACAATGGCGTCGCTGGGCAGGTTGGTGATGCAGCCGTTGTTGACCACGTTGAAATGGCCCCGATAGAGCTTGCCGGTCTCCAGGCCTTCGATGATATAACTGCCGTGTTCATGGCTGCGGTTGCTGCCGTCATATTTGCGGGCCGGCTCCTTCATCCAGTTGGGGAAATCAGTTTCAAACCAGTTGCGGCTCTCCCTGCAAACCCGCAGATAGCCCCCCATCTCCCCGTTGATCCAGACGGAGAGGTCGATCCACTTTCTGATTTCCTCCGCGTCCTTT
>JAKOTC010000111.1 GCA_029776465.1 Bacillota bacterium | reverse complement strand
TTGTCACTTCCAATAAAGAGCTGATTGCCACCCACGGTGCCGAGCTTTTGTCCATTGCTCGGGATAAGGGAGTTATGCTGTTGTTTGAAGCCAGTGTGGGCGGAGGCATTCCGATTATTCGTCCCCTCCACCAGTGCCTGGCCGCCAATAATATTAATCGCGTTGTCGGTATTCTAAACGGAACAACAAACTTCATCCTCACCAAGATGGTCAAGTCGGGGATGGGATTCGATGAGGCCTTAAAAATCGCGCAGGAACTGGGTTATGCCGAACGCAATCCCGCCGCCGATGTGGAGGGTCATGACACCGTTCGAAAGATCTGCATTCTCTCTTCCCTTGCCTTTGGACGGCATGTCTATCCCCACATGGTTGAAACCTGCGGTATTACCGGTATCAGCAAGACCGATATCGAATATGCTGAACTGTGGGGCGGCGTCATCAAGCTGCTGGGATATGCCGAGCGGATCAACGAGGATGAGATTCTGGCCTGGGTCAGTCCCGCCCTGGTTCCCGCCGGACATCAGCTGGCAGGGATTGAGGATGTGTATAACGGCATTATCGTCAGCGGTGATGCCACCGGCGATGTGATGTTCTACGGTCGAGGCGCCGGAAAATTCCCCACGGCAAGCGCGGTTATTGCCGATGTAATCGACTGTGTCCGCCATCGGGACAACATCCGCCGCATTATCTGGGAGGACGCTTGTCAGGGCTATGTCCGGCAGGCAAGCAAAATCAGAATGGATTATTATTTCCGCTATGCCGAACCGGTTCATGCTCACGCCGTCAAATCTCTGTTGGGTTCGGTTACTCCCCTTCAGCTTGAAAAAGACCGGGGATATGCGGGAATCATCAGAAATATTACCAAAAACGAGCTGATTGAAAAACTGGCTCCCATCGGCCATCCCGATACTATCATGCCGGTTTTGTCCGCTGAGGATGGTTTGGATCAGTAATTAAAAAGCAAATAAAAAAAGACTGGATGTAAGTGGTATGAGAGTTAAAATCACCGTTCCCGCTACCAGTGCCAATATCGGCCCCGGCTTTGACAGCCTGGGGCTTGCTTTGTCTATGTATAACACTGTTGAGATCCTTCCCGCTGAAAAACTGGTGATCCGCTCTACCGACGGCTGTCCAATCCTTAAAAATAAAAACAACTTGGTTTATAAGACCATTAAGCGTCTTTACGATATCTGCGGCAAAGAGCTGGGCGGCCTTGAGATTGTTCAAACCAGCCCCATCCCCTTCGCCAGGGGACTGGGAAGTTCTTCGGCCTGTATCGTGGCCGGGCTGCTGGGCGCCAATGCTCTATTGGGCCAGCCCCTGACAAGAACCGAACTGATCAACATCGCCTCCCATATTGAAGGGCATCCCGACAATGTGGCTCCCGCCATGCTGGGCGGATTTGTGGCCTCGGTGATGGATGAGGATCAGGTCTACACCTGCAAAGTTCCATTGAAAGATAAGGTTTCCTTTGCCGCTTTGATCCCAAAAAGCGAACTGAAAACCGAGGTGGCCCGGGGCGCTCTCCCCATGGAAGTCTCCCATAAGGATGCGGTTTACAATCTCTCCCGGGCATCCCTCCTGACCGCCGCCCTGCTTTCCGGCAATTTGGAGCATATTCATGCGGCCGTGGGTGACCGGCTGCATCAACCCTATCGAATGCGTTATATCAAAAACAGCAGTGAGGTTTTTCAAATTGCCCAAAAGTCCGGCGCCTGCGGCGTTTATATCTCGGGTGCGGGCTCAACGATTATGGCGATCCTCCGCCCCGACGATACTTCTTTCGTACCGGTGGTTCGTGAGCTTTTAAACCGCAAGGGCTTAACCGATTGGCAGGTAGTGCCGCTGGTGTCGGATGAAAACGGCGCTGTCGTAGAAGAATTTGACTAAGCTGAAAGGAAGGCTGAAAGAAATGGAGATCTTTCAACATACCCAAATGATATGGAATGATCAGGATGGCGTAAATCAATACCTTCGGTTCATACACCCCTTTCATCTGACAAAGCCCGATGGATTAAAGCTCTATATCAGCGCTGATACCAATTATGCCGTCTGGCTGAACGGAAAGTTGGTGGGAGCGGGTCAGTATGCCGATTATCCGGAATATAAAGTCTATGATGAATACGAGGTTGCCGCATTCGCAAAAACCGGTGAAAACCGGCTCTGCGTTTTGGGCTATTCTGCCAATGAAGATAGCTCGGTAACCCGAAAAGGGCAACCGGGCGTTGTTTTTGCCCTGACCCAGAATAATAAAACGGTGGCAAAAAGCGGGCCGGATACTTTGTGCAGCCCGGCTGTCGATTATAAAAGCGGCCCGGTGGAAAAGCTGTCGGGTCAATTATCCTTCTCTTTTGAATATAATGCCACCAAGCGGTCGGGCTGGAACAGCGCTGATTATGTCATCGGCGGAGGATGGGAACCCTGTAAGATGAGCGATCCGCCCAAACTTTACCCCCGCCCGGTTCAGAGGCTAACCGTCGGAGAGCGGCTTGCCGCAAAAGTTTGTGCACAGGGAATTTTCCTGCCCAATCAAGAAGCCAAGGGAATCGCCGAAGGGGTTCAGCGGGCCTTTCTCTCCCCCAAAAATCTGATGCCGGCCCATGCAGTGCTGCCCTTCCAAAACGGCTATCGGCTTTCCGCCAATGTGGGGGAAGGCCTGTATATTGTGGTAGATCTGGGCAGAGAAGAAGCCGGCTGGCTGGATTTTGAAATCTCCGCCAAATATGGAACCCCGGTTGAGATCGCCTATGGCGAACACCTGGACGATTTGCGTGTCCGGGCTTATGTGGGGGGACGCAACTTTGCCGCCCGCTATATCTGCACAGAGGGACGTCAGCGCTTTACGCATTGTTTTAAACGTGCGGGCTGCCGATACATTCAGATGCACATTCATGATGACGAAGCGGTGATATACTATCTGGGCCTGCTTCCGACCACCTACCCGGTTACCAACCGCGGCAGGTTGGAGTGCACCGATAAGCTCCATCAGAAAATCGCCGATGTGGGGATTCGCACCCTCCACCTCTGCATGCACGAGCATTATGAGGATACTCCCTGGCGGGAACAGGCTTTATATGCCATGGATTCCCGAAATCAAATGCTCTGCGGGTATTACTGCTTCGGCGAGTATGAATTCCCGAAGGCCTCCTTGCGTCTGCTGGGACTGGGCCTTCGCCCCGACGGATTGCTGGAGCTTTGCGCCCCTGCCCGGGTCTCCGTGGTAATTCCTTACTTCTCCCTGGTCTGGATCGTCGCCCTGTGGGAGTATCTGCTTTTCAGCGGAGATAAGGAATTCGTTGCCGAGATGCTGCCCACCGCAGAAACGGTGATCCGCACCTTTTTAACCCGAATGGATAAAAACGGCCTGGTGGCCAAATTCGTCGGAAAAGAATACTGGAACTTCTGCGAATGGTCCGATGGGATGAACGGCTACTCCGAGGAGGACAACGCGGAAACGAATCGCTTTGATCTTCCCCTGAATGCCTTCTTTTCCATGGCTCTGGAATCCATGCATAAAATCAGCAGCGCCCTCTACAAGCCCGATGATTCTTATCTGAATGCTCAAAAGAAAATCAATCGCGCCATCCGCACCCTCTTTTGGGATTCTGCAGCGCTTGCATTTGCCACCTACCTGGATTCGGAGGGAAAGCATCATTACGCCGAACTGACCCAGTCCCTCGCCCTGCTTTGCGGTGCGGCCGATGAGGAACAGCAGAAACATATTCTCCCCTTACTGGCCAATCCCCAAAACGGGCTTGTGGAGGTAACCTTATCCCATGCCATCTATAAATATGAGGCCTTGATGACCCGTCCCGAGATATATGCCAAAACGGTATTTAACAGCATTGCGGAAATCTGGGGGAACATGCTGTTCCAGGGCGCCACAAGCTTTTGGGAAACCGGTAGAGCGGGTTGGGATTTCGACAATGCGGGCAGTCTTTGCCATGCTTGGTCGGCAATTCCGGTCTATTTCTACTATGCCTATATTCTGGGCTTAAAGCCTCAGCTTCCGGGTTTTGAATCCTATACCTTTGCCCCCCAATCCCCGGGATTTACCGCGAGCGGGCGGGTTCCCTGCCCCGGCGGCGGCTTTTTAATCAATCGTTCAATCAAATTTGATACCCCTTATATTGAAAAGGACCCAATCGGTCCGCCCGTGAAGATATAAAAGCCAGGGGAGGTATCCTCCCTTTGGCTTTCTGGAGTATATAATTTATGAGTATTTTGGATGTAAAAAGTTTAACCCACACGGTGGGAGATAAAAAACTCTTTAACGATGCATATATGTCCCTCTTTGGAGGGGACAAGCTGGGACTGACCGGGCTGAACGGCGCCGGAAAATCCACCTTTATCAATATTCTTATTGGAAAGGTCGTCCCGGATGCGGGACAAATCAAATGGAATCCCCGCTGCCGGCTGGGATATTTGGATCAACAGGCCAAAGTCAAAGGAAACCCCTCGGTTCGCGAGTATCTGCTCTCCGCCTTTCAGCCCCTGTTTGCGCTGGAAAAGCGTTTGAATGAGCTGCAGCAGATTGTCAGCACTGATACCCAGCGGGCCGATTACGACCAACTGCTGGAGGAGATGGGGGAAATTCAATACCGTCTGGACGGTGCCGGGTTTTACGATATCCCCAGCGTCATTGATAAAACCGCCGAGGGTTTGGGCATTGTGGCCTTCGGGCTGGATACTCCCCTAGCCAGTCTCAGCGGAGGGCAGCGCGCCAAGGTAATGCTGGCCAAACTGCTGATGGAATCCCCCGATGTACTTCTGCTGGACGAGCCCACCAACTTTCTGGATACCTCCCACATTGATTGGCTGGCTCAATACCTGCAGGCATTTAAGGGCTCCTTTATCCTGGTCTCCCATGATTTCAGCTTTCTGAACCGGGTGGTCAACTGTATATACGATATCGATTCGGGGAAAATCACCCGATATAACAGCAGTTATGAAAGCTTTGTCAAGCAAAAAGAGCAGAAGCGGACGGAACTGGTCAAAAGCTATGCCGCCCAGCAGAAGGAGATTGCTCAGCTTGAGGATTATATCGCCAAAAACATCGCTCGGGCTTCCACTTCCAACATGGCCAAATCCCGCCAAAAAAAGCTGGAGAAAATGGAGCGGATTGAAAAACCCGTGGACTATCCCA
>JAKOTC010000110.1 GCA_029776465.1 Bacillota bacterium | reverse complement strand
AGCGGTGCCGACGAAGTTGCCGCCCTTGCCCTCTTTGACCGGCATGCCAAACAAATTGGCCAGCGCAGAGGTGAGGGAGTTGGCCTCGGACTCGTTTTCGCAGTTGATGCCGATGTGAGCCAGCTCGAAGCCCAGCATCAGGTTCACTGCGTTCCGGGTCAGCTCGGTGATCTTTGCCCAGTCGCCCGCCTTGATATACTCTTCCTTCACCATGAAGGAACCGCCGCAGCAGACAATCTTGTCAAAAGCCAGATAATCGTTCAGATTCTTCTCATTGATTCCGCCGGTGGGGATAAACTTCATCTTGCCGTAAGGACCGGCTAAAGCCTTCAGCATGGGAAGACCGCCCGCCTGCTCGGCCGGGAAGAACTTGACCACGTTCAGGCCCAGTTCCATGGCCGCTTCAATGTCGCTAGGGTTGGAGCAGCCGGGGGTGATGGGAATGTTGTTCTCCACGCAATAGCTGACCACCTTGGGATTCAGGCCGGGGCTGACGATAAACTTCGCGCCCGCGTCCACGGCTTTTTTGACCTGCTCAACGGTCAGCACCGTGCCGGCGCCCACCAGCATGTCGGGCATGGCAGCGGTGATGCGCTTAATGGCCTCCTCGGCCTCCGCGGTGCGGAAAGTGATCTCGGCCACGGGAAGCCCGCCGTCGGAGAGCGCCTTGGCCAGCGGAACCGCTTTTTCAACATCGTCGATTTTGATTACAGGAACGATACCGATATCGCCTAATCTTTTAATAACGTCCATATTCATTCTCCTCACATTTACCGCATGTCAACCGGATCAATGAAGTCCTGATCGGTAAAGGTGTAGTTTTCGCCGGCCATCGCCCAGCAAAATGCATAGTTGGAGGTTCCGGCGGCAGAGTGGATCGACCAGTTGGGGGAAATGATGGCCTCGTGATCCTTGACGATCAGATGGCGGGTCTCGGTGGGCTCTCCCATGAAGTGGAAGGCCACGTCCTTCTCACCCAGATCAAAATAGAGATAAGCCTCCATCCGGCGGTCATGGGTGTGAGCGGGCATGGTGTTCCAGATGCTGCCCTTCTCCAGAATGGTGACGCCCATCATCAGCTGGCAGCTCTTGGTGCCACCCTCATGGATATACTGATAAATGGTGCGCTCGTTGCAGTTTTCCTTGCTGCCCAGCTTTTTGGGCGTTGCCTTGGTGATATCCATTTTAACGGTGGGATAGGTGGTATGGGCCAAAGCGGAGACAAAATACAGCTTGGTGGGGTTGGCTTTGTCCGCGCTGGCCATTTTGATTTCCTTTGAACCCATGCCGATATACAGGGCGTCTTTGTTGTTCAGCTCGTAAACGGTTCCGTCTACGGTGATCACGGCTTTGCCGCCACCGGTGTTGAGGAAAGCCATCTCCCGGCGCTCGAGGAAATACTCGGTTTTCAGTTCGGGGCAGGAAAGCACCAGCTCTTTGGTAGCAGGCACACAACCGCCAATGATATAGCGGTCGTAATGAGTGTAAACCATTTTTACATCGTCCACCGGAAAGAGGTTTTCAATCAGAAATTTTTCTCTGAGTTCCTCTGTGGTGTAATACTTGGCGTCATCCGGATGACTAGCATGACGGATTTCAAACATGAATATCATTCCTTCCTCTAAAATGATTTATGACGACAGGGCAGGCTCTCGCCCGCCCGTAAACGGATAACAATATGACGGGGGTTACCAGGCCAGCCAGCCACCGTCCACGGCCAGCGTGAAGCCGTTGACATAATCACTGGCGGAGGAGGCGAGGAAAACGGCCGGTCCGGCAATATCCTCCGGCTTTCCCCAGCGGCCTGCGGGGATGCGGGAAAGAATCTGCTCTGCCCGCTTTTTATCCTCCCGAAGGGCCTGGGTGATGTCGGTCTCCATATAACCGGGGGCGATGGCATTGACATTGATGCGATATTTTGCCCATTCGTTGGCCATTTCCTTGGTCAAGCCCAGCACACCGCTTTTGGAGGCGGTATAGGAGGGTACACGAAAACCGCCCTGATAAGACAGCATAGAGGCCACATTGATGATTTTTCCTCCGCTTTGCCGGCGGATAAACTCTTTGGCCACCCGCTGGGAGAGGAAAAACACGGTTTTCAGGTTGATGTTTATCACATCATCCCAATCCTTCTCCGAGAAGTTAACCGCATCCTCCCGCCGGATGATTCCCGCGTTGTTGACTAGGATATCCACCCGGCCAAATTTCTCCAAGCAGGTGTTCACGATTTCATCCACCCGTTCAATGGAGGTCAGGTCGGCGGCCATGCTTTCAAAGCGTACGCCGAAAGCTTCTACTTTCTCTTTGGTTTCGGACATATCGGGGTTGCTGCCGACGCCGAAGATATGGGCGCCTGCCTGAGCGAGGCCGGCGGCGATTCCCGCGCCAAGCCCTACCCGACAGCCGGTGACAATCGCGACTTTACCTTTCAGTGAAAAACAATCCATTTTTTCTCTCCTTTGTCTGATCTTATGGGGTAAGGGGGGATGGTGATGTTTCCTGAAAGGTCCTTTTATTTTAAGAAGGACAAAGCGTTATCCAGGTCTTCCACAAGGCTGTCCCCGTTCTCCAGTCCGATAGAGAGGCGAATCAGGTTATCCGGCCAGCCGAATTTTTTCTTGGTTGCCTCGTCCGAAAAAGAGCTGGAAGCGTTAAACAGGCTTTCAAAGCTGCCCCAGCTGGGCCCGTCCTCGAAATATTTCAGATTTTTCAGGGCCGGCACAATCTTGGTATGGTCGTCGGTCTTTAACGTCAGACCCAACAGACCGGAGTAACCCCGCATCTGCTTCTTGCCCAGTTCATGGCCGGGATCGCTTTCCAGCCCGGGATAGAAGACCCGGTCCACCTTGGGATGGCTCTCCAGAAATTTGGCCACCTTCAGGGCGTTTTTCTGGTGCTGCTCCATCCGGAGGGGGAGGGTGCGAAGGCTTCTCAGCAACAGCCAGGCCTGATGGGGATCCATGCAGGCGCCGTAGTTGAACCGCTCCTCCGAACCGACGGAAGCCAGCTCGGGATCTTTGGTGATCAGCACGCCGCCCACAATATCACTGTGCCCGCCTAAGTATTTGCTGGCCGAGTGGATGACAATATCCGCGCCCAGCTCCAATGGGTTCTGAAAATAGGGGGTTGCCCAGGTGTTGTCAATGGCCACCCGGATGCCTTTGGAATGAGCCAGTTCGCTGACGGCCTTGATGTCCTGGAGGGCGAAGATGTTGGAGGAGGGGCTCTCCAGATAGATCAGCTTGGTGTTGGGTTTGATGGCGGCCTCAAAATCCTCCAGCCGCTCCCCCGGCACAAAATCGCCGGTGATGTTATATCGGCTCAGCGTGTTTTCAATGAAGTAGCGGACCGGCATATAAACGCTTCTGACGCAGACGACATGGTCTCCGGCGGAAAGGCTGTTCATCAGGGATGCGGTGATCGCGGCCATGCCGGAGGAGAAGCAATAAGCCTTGTTGCCCTTTTCCAGCTGGGCGATCTTTTTCTCAGCAATTTCTATGGTGGGGTTGTTCACCCGGCTGTAAACATAGCCGAAGGAGGCTTCCTTGCGGGTGAACAGTGAAGTCTGAAAAATGGGAGGAACAACTGCTCCCAAAAACTTTGTATACTCATCTCCCAGATGAGTGACAATGTTTTCAGACTTCGTAAAATCTTTCTCCATTTCATTTAACCTTCTTTATTATATCTTAATAGAGGATGTATTAAAAACCCATGCGAACCCATTTGCCGGGCTCTTTGGGATCAATACCGAGAATTTCCTTGACCAGCGCCACATAATAGCGATAGTTCTCAATGCTGACGCCGTTGGGAATGCGGTGGTCCAGGCCGAAGATAATGCCCTGCTCGTTTTTCAGGCTGCCGACCTTATACTCCACCTCTTTGCGGATGTCTTCCTTGCTGCCCCGCAGGGCATATTTGTCGATGCCGGCTTTATAGGCCATCTTCTGCCCGTATTTTTTGCGGCATTCCACAATGTCCATCCCCGAGCCGGGCTCCATGGGAAGCATCAGGTTAATGCCAGCTTTGATGTTGTTTTCGATAATGGGGTTCATGTTGCCGTCGCTGTCCTGGGAGAAAACGCGAGCACCCGCAGCCTTCGCCGCATTCCAAACCCGTTGGTAATAGGGGGCAACGAACTTGTCAAACATGGCGGGGCCGATCAGCGGGCCGCTTTTGCCCGCCATGTCCTCGTGGACAAAGAGGTTGTCGACCTTCACAACCGCCGAGAGCTGCTCCAAAACCTTCTCACAGGTGTCGGCAAAGGTGTCCAGCATATCCCGGATAACCTCCGGCTGCTCGTAATAAGCGATGCAAAGTTCTTCTTCGCCCATCAGCTCCCGGGGCATGTCAAAGCCGCCGGGCATATCCACGATCACCAGCCCGCCCTTGTCCTGGGCGGCTTTGGCAGCCCTGGCCGCCTCCGGATCAAACCGGTCGGGATGATAGGTGAACATGGGCTTCATTTTCAGCCAGCTGTCCATGTCCTTCACCGGATAATCCAAAGGCAGCGGGATGGTGGCGGCGTTCTTGCAGAGCTTTACTTTACGGCCAAAAACATCGGTGGAGATTCGGTATTCCGGGGTGTCCTCCAGGATTTTCTCCTCAAAGCCCCCTCTCAGCCCCAGGTTGGCCCCGGTGCTGACCTTATCCACATAGTCAAAATTGAAAGCGTCCAGTGAGATTTCTTCCGGCGTGGCGCCCTGTGCCTTCCATTCATCGGGGAGATTCAGCAGCGGTCCGAAAATCTCCACAAACATGGGGCGCTTGGCCCCTTGGAAGGTCACCAGGTCCATGTATTCTTGTCTGTCCCATCTCATAAAAAAACCTTTCCGATCCCACAGGGGCGGGACCGGACCCTCCTTTCCCGGTTAGTGGTCGTCACAACGGCGAAATGCCCTTCGGCGGTAAGCCGAAAGGCAGCATCGCTTTATTAAAGGGCGTAGAGATATTCTGTCAGCATCAGCAGGGTGAGGGACTGACCATAGCCGGTGGAAGTGAGGCGAATGTTTTTATAATACTCCTTGGTCATATGAACCACGGTGCCGTAAGAGGCGTTGGTGACAATGCCGTCCTCGCCGATCTCCTTCATTACCCCTTCAACACCCTTCAGGGCAACCGCTTCGAAGCTGGAATCTAGAACGCCGCGGCGGACACCCTTCAGCAGACCGTAGACAAAACCGGCAGAACCGGAGGTTTCCAGATAGGAAGTGGTGTCATCCACCAGGGTGTGGAAGAGTCCGGACTCATGCTGATAGGTCTTCAAAGCGTTGCACTGAGCGCGGAAGGCGTCCAGAATGAAGTCCCGGTCGCAGGGCTGCAGCTCGATAAAGTCAATCAGCTCCATGGCGCCGGCGGTGAACCAGCAGTTGCCTCTGCACCAGAGGGCCTCACCGAAGTTGTGGCGGCCGTTGAAGTTCCAGCCGTGGTATAACAGGCCGCTCTTGCGGTCCTGCAGATATTTGATATGGATCAAAAACTGCTTAACAGCTTCGTTTTTAAATACCTTGTTATCGGTGATCTGGCCGATTTTAGCCAGGAAGAGAACGGTCATAAAGAGGGTATCGGCCCAGATCTGCTGGGTGTTGGGAGAGTCAATGGTGATGTGCTGGATGCCGCCCTCGTCGGTTTTGGGCATCTCGTCGACCACCCACTGAGCCCAGCGGACGCAGAAGTCCAGATAGCTCTTCTTCTGGGTATCCTCATAGAGGTGGGCCAGCGTCAGAAGGGGTGCCATGGTGTTGACGTTTTTCATGATACCGGCTTCACCGGGCATCTTGGATTCAAACCAATCCACCAGATAGTCAAAATATTTGGTGTTGCGGCTGTATTTGTAATACTTGTAGATCCCGTAAAGGGCAACCCCTTGGGACCAGTCCCAGATATTCATATTCAGCAGAATATTGGTGCCTTCGGTACCGATATCGATCAGGGTGTCAATGATCTTTTCGCATTGTTTTTCTATCAGTGCTTTGCTGTTTTCCATGGTATTCCTCCTGATGAGTGTATTAAACCGGCAAATCTGCCGCTATTCAGCCGTATATTGATATACAATGATACAGGCCGCTTGTTTCCATCATTCATTCTAACACAATCCCCCTTTATTGTAAAGCATTTTGCCCCGAAACCCTCACCAAATAAGCATCCACAAAATCTGCCTTTCCTCCCCATTTCTCACAAAGGCGGCGAGTCGCCGCTCCCGGATCGCGTTTTTATCTTGCGGGTTACTAAAATCTCTGCCCGTGACCCGTGTCCGTGCGATAAGGTGCCGGTGTATACCCCCGCCAATTTGATATTCAAAGCAAAAGCCGGACGCCCATCAACTGGGGACGTCCGGCTTTAATGATAAGATTCCTTGCCCGACTGTCGATAAAGCAGCCCTTTTTCTCATTCCAGAAGAACTGGTGGGTCTTCTCCTTGACTTCTTCGGCCATCCGCTCATACTCGCCGGACTCCTCCCCGATTAGCCGGCTGACCAGCGCCATGGGTCTCCAGGCTTTTGGCAAAAAGCATCTGAACGGCGCAAACCGCTCCGGTCTTATCCATGTCGACCCAGTCCACAAACACCCAGTCCTTTGGATAGCCCAATGGCCGGCGCCCTGCAAACCTGGCTCTCCCGGCTTGAGCATGCCAGGCTTGAAACCATGCTCTCCTATGCCCGCCGGCTGCGGGAGGGGGCAAGCCCGTTTGTCATGTAATCATAAAACAAAGCCCGAAGGAAATCCCTTCGGGCTATTTTATCGCGTATCTGAATTACTCGGGAAGAATGGGCAGTTCAAACCAGAACTCTACCCCCTCATCGATATTGCGCACCCCATACCCTCCCTGATGGGCTTCAATGATGGTGCGAACGATGTACAATCCCAGGCCGGTTCCGCCGTATTCCCTTGTTCGGGCCTTATCCACCTTGTAAAAGCTCTCCCACAGATGGGGCAGGCTTTCGGCGGGGATGGCCTTTCCGCTGTTGTAAACGGCCACCTTGACCCAGCCGTCATGGTCGCTGAGGCGGATCCGCAGCTTCTTCTTTTCATCGATATGGTTCAGGGCGTTGGTGAGATAATTGGTGACCACCTGCTCGATCTGCTCAAGATCGGCCTCCACCAGATAGTTCTTCTCCCCGTCCACTTCCACCTGAATATCCTTTTCCTTCAGGGTAATGGACTGCTTATCCAAGCACCGGTTCACCACATCCCCGATATAAAACTCGGTTTTCTCGGGCTGCATGGCCCCGGAATCCAGCTGGGCCACATACAGCAGACGGCGGACCATCTTGTTCATTTTATTGGCTTCATCGGCGATGACGTCGCAATAAAAATCCCGGTCCTCTTCATTGACGTTGATTTTCAGCCCTTCGGCATAGCCCATAATCAGGGCGATGGGGGTTTTCAGCTCGTGAGAAACGTTGGAAATAAACTCCTGCCGCATCCGGTCAACCTGTTCCCGATGCTTCAGTTCCTCCTGAAGCTGGGCATTCGTTTTTTGCAAATTGGAGATGGTGCTTTCCAGCTCGCGGGAGAGAAAATTGATGTTCTGCGCCAGCTCGCCCACCTCATCCTGGGAGGTCACCTCGATCTTCTGGGAAAAGTCCAGCCTTGCCATCTGCTTGGTGGCTTTATTCACTGCAAGGATAGGCCGCAGGAAGCGGTTGGAGAAAAGCAGAACCAAGATCCCGCTGATTATCACAATGATGGCGCCGTAGTACAGCTGAAATTGATTGGAAATGCCCACGCTTGCGCTGATGGCTTCCAGGGTTGTTTCAACCGTAATATAATAATCCACATAACCATCGCCGTGGATGGAGCCCATTGCTCTTAAGTACTGCATCCCGCTCCCTTTGTCCGTTTTCTTTTCAATCAGCGGATTGATGCTGTAATTCTGGGCAACCGTGACATTCAGCTTGTTGCCGCTGCCGAAACTCTGCCCCCGCCCGTACACCAGCAGGGGGGGATCCAGATCGCTTAATGCGTTGGTATCCGCAATAATATAAACATTGATGCCCGCATTAACGCTTTCCAGTTTCTTGGCTGTCGAATATATCAGCTCCGGGTTCGGATCATTCAACACGATGGTATAAATGATGGAATACGCCTCTTTAATGGCTTCCAGCTGCCGAAAATAGTAATAGCTGGGCAGCACAAAGGTATTGGCCAATAATGAACTGCCCACCAAAAATACCACAACGCCAACCAGCATTGCCAATAATTTAAATTTAATACTTTTCATTTTTTTATGATTCGGATTTCTCCGGTGCTGGTTCCTCCGGCACTTCAAATCGATAGCCGATCCCCCGGACGGTATAGATGGCATCGCCATAGCGTCCGAGCTTGGATCTCAGCTGCTTAATATGGGTATCTACCGTGCGCAGATCCCCAAAGTAGTCATAACTCCAAACCGAATTTAAAATCTGTTCCCGGGAAAGGGCGATTCCGCTGTTGGAGGTCAGAAAGCTGAGCAGCTCGTATTCCTTGGGGGTCAGTTCCAGCATGGTGCCGTCCAGCGTCACCTTGCGGGCGGCATCGTCAATCACCAGCGCGCCATACCGCTTCTCCGCCCCCTTGATATTGCCTGTTCTGCGCAGCAACGCAGAGATGCGGGCCATCAGCACGCCGGGCGAAAAGGGTTTTTGGACATAGTCATCCACACCCAGGCGGAAGCTGTTCAGCTGATAATACTCCTCCCCTTTGGCGGTCAGCATAATGACCGGCAGGGTGCTCATCTTGCGAATCTGGGTCAGGGTTTCCCATCCGTCCATCTTCGGCATCATGACGTCCAAAATCACCAGATGGATTTTGTTGGAGGCAAACTTTTCAAGAGCCTCCTCGCCATTTTCCGCCTCGATAACCGAATAGCCTTCCTTCTTCAAAAAATCAGAAAGCAGTTTCCGAATCCTGATTTCATCATCAGCAACCAAAATATTGATTTTGCCCATATCCAATCCCATTCCTTTCACATCCCGGCAGCTGCGGGATTAATCATGCGATCCATATCACCCGAGATT
>JAKOTC010000109.1 GCA_029776465.1 Bacillota bacterium | reverse complement strand
GCATTATTCCTCAATCCCATAAATGTTATTAATATCCGAACTTCGCAAGTTTCTCTTTCAAAAATAATACGGCTTCCCCGATATCCTTGGCCGGGTCTTCTCCGACCTCCCGCTCGATGGTTAAAAATCCGTCATATCCAATGGAGGCCAGCGCGGGCAGATAGGTGTCAAACTGAACATTTCCCTGCCCCAGCGGAACCTCTTTGAAATAGTCACTGTATACGATGGCCTCATCATGGTTGTTGGAGCTGCCGTAAATCCGCTCGGGATCCCCTTTTTTCAGCATGATTCCGTCTTTGGCATGGGTGTGCACAATATAATTCCCCAGCAGTTTTACGCCGGCAGCCGGGTCCTCTCCCTGGACCATGACCAGATTTGCGGGGTCATAATTCACACGCACTCCGTTGACGCCCAGGCTGTCGATAAAAGCCTTTAAAACCGCGGCCGTTTCCGGACCGGTTTCAATGGCGAAGGAGGCCCCCACCTGATCCCCATACCGGCCCAGTTCGATGCAGGCCTTTTTCAGCACTTCCATCCGGGGATGGGAAGGATCCGCCGGCACCACGCCGATATGGGTGGTCACCACATTGCAGCCAAACTCAAGGGCCAGATCCATAATCCTTTTGGACTTCTCAATTCGCTCGGCGTTATCCGCCTCCACCATAAAGCCGTGTCCGCCGAAGTCCCCGCAGAGAGCCGATACCACCAGCCCGTGAGAACGAATGATATCCAGCTTTTCTTTGCGCTGTGCCGGGGTCATCTCCGCGGAGAATTCCCCCTTGGTGGCATAAATTTGAACCCCCTGCGCCCCAACCAGGGCGGCGGCCTTTATATTTTCAAGAAAACTCTTTCGAAAAGAATCTGCCATAACGCCTATTTTCATTGACATGCCCGTACCTCCGCACCTTTTTTCGGTATATTTGATTATATTATACTATTTTTCGCCCTTACCATCAAGCGGAAATTAGAGCAAATACATTATTTTTCATAAAATCGAAAAACACTGGTAATCTTTTGCCAAACCTTAATTAACCGGTCCGCCGCACGAAATATAAAGGGATATTATTCTACCCCTAGCCCCCTCCGCCTTTCGAAAAAACAGGGCGTTCGCACCCAATTCTATGAATCCAAATTCGGTTCCTTGCTATATAAAAAATTTAAAAAAAGAGTAGTCAACCGAAAAAACATGCGGTATAATGAAAGTATTGGTATGGTGCTTTTCATTCGGCTTACAAACCCCATAACAGCCGGCATGAAGGAGAGGAATTTATGAAGCTGGACCAAAATAAGAAATTAAAATTTATTATTGATATCTCATATATTGCCATTATTATCGGCGCTATCTTTCTGATTTTAAAATACCTGCTGCCGGTGCTGGTTCCTTTCGTCATCGGATACGGCATCGCCATGATTATCAACAAGGGGGCAACTCGGCTCTCAAAGCGGATGAGGCTGCCCCAAGGCCTGCTGGCGATTATTCTGTTGATATTGACGCTGATTTTGGCGGCGCTGTTTATGGTTTTCATCGGAAACCAGATTTACGAACAGATTCTCTCCATCGCTTCACAGTATTTAAAAACCGGTAGCTTCACCGATTCGATGGGCCAACTGTTGGATAAGCTCAGCACCTACATCCCCGATGATATGCAGGATTCGCTGAAGAATCTGATTACCGAGCAGTCGTCCAAAATCGCATCGGGCATTACCTCCATACTGGGCACCTTGGTATTAAAAACCCCCTCCTTCCTTCTGACCCTGCTGATTTCCATTATCGCCTCCTTTATCATTGCCGGCGATTATCGCCGAATCTCCCTTTTCCTTTGGAATCAGTTCCCCGAACGGGTTAAAAAGTTCCTTCCCGAAGTTCGAAACATCATGTTCAACTCGGTTTACAAGCTGGTAAAAGCCTATCTGATCATTATGCTTATTACCTTTTCCGAGCTGGCGCTGGGGCTAACCATACTGGGAGAGAAATACGCACTGGCCATTGCCGCCATTACCGCCCTTATTGATATCCTGCCGGTTCTCGGTTCGGGCTCCATACTGATTCCCTGGGCGGTTCTGTCCCTGATCAACGGACAGTATCCGCTGGCCATCGGTCTGGGGGTTCTTTACGCCATTATTTTGGTGGTTCGGCAGATTATCGAACCCAGAGTGGTGGGTCATTCCATCGGGCTGCATCCTTTAGTCACTCTGATGGCGCTGTATGTGGGCTTTAAGCTGTTCAGCGTGGTGGGAATGTTCGGCCTTCCGGTGCTGCTGATTATTCTAAAAAGCTTCCAGGACACAGACAAAATCCGGATCTGGAAGGATTAACACACAATTAACCAAAGGCTCTGCTGATACAGCAGAGCCTTTTTAGCTGTCACATTTTCTTCTCAGCCAAAACTATCTCGGCGGCTGTGCCACTGTGGCATGAACCGGAGCATCCTCCGCCAAATCCTCTTGAATCGCTTTCGGCTGCTCTATCCGGGCGGGCACCACCACATTCACCCCAAACACATTGTCGATGTGGGTCACCCGCAGCTGGCCTTCCAGTCGATCCACCGCGCTTCGAATGTTTTTCAGGCCAATACCATGCCACTCTTTATCCTCCTTGCCTGTCTGAAACCCTCCGGCGGGGCCTTCAAAAAGCATGCCGTCGGTGGGGTTTTTAATGGAGATACCCAAAAAGCCGCTTTTATAAGTTAAAAGAAGGGTAACCACCCGTTCTTCCGGCTTCAGTTTGACACAGGCTTCGATGGCATTATCCAAAGCGTTGCTGAGAATGCTGACGATGCTGAGAGGATCAATATCCAGTTTCGGGGGGATGGCGGCGGATAATTCAAACACTACCCCGCACTGTCTGGCTCGCATCTGTTTTTCGTTCAAAACAGCGTCCAGGGCCGGGTTTC
>JAKOTC010000108.1 GCA_029776465.1 Bacillota bacterium | reverse complement strand
GCAAGGCTTTACATCTGCGGTCTTGGTTTCTATGAGGCAACGCTAAACGGAAAGCGGATCGGCGACCATCAGATGGATCCGGTATGGTCGGATTATCAAAAGCGGAATTTCACCAAGCTTTTATACCCCATTTCCGATGAATTTTCCTACTCCTGTTATTATGTGATTCATGACATCACCCCGCTTTTGGTTGAAGGGGAGAACACGCTGACCGTATGGCTCGGAAACGGCTGGTTCAATCAGCATGAGCGGAATATCGAGGGGATTCTGCACTATGCGTCCCCGAAACTTTTCTGCAAGCTCTGCGTGGAGGGCCGGGATGTACTCCTCTCGGATGAAACCTGGGAGTGGTCACCCAGCCCCATCACCTTCAACAATGTCTATTTCGGTGAGAAGTATGATGCCCGTTTGGAGGAAAGTCTTCAATGGAAACCGGTCCAAACCGTTCCACCGGCTGATACGGTGATGAGGGCACAGCTTTGCCCTCCTGACAGGGTTATTCGTCAGATTCTTCCGAAGCTGATTTATGAGTGTGAAGGAAAAAAACTTTACGATATGGGTGTGAACAGTTCCGGTCGTGTGGAGATCCAAACCTCCGCTCCGGCGGGTTCAATCATCACCATCCGCCATGCCGAGGAGATCCGGTCAGACTTCACCTTGGATTATCAATCCTCCGGAGGAAATGAGCAGATACAAACGGATGTGTATATCTCAAACGGGAAGGCCGATCAGGTCTACTCCCCTCGCTTCTGTCTTCATGGCTTTCGATATTTCGAAGTGGAAGGGGAGGCCCGGGTTGTGGGCTGCAATATCATCCACTCCGATGTGAAACCCATCGGAAGCTTTCAAACTTCCGATTCCATGGTCAACTGGATTGTGGAAGCTTATCAAAACGCCCAGACCTCGAACCTTCACAGCGGCGTGCCTTCCGACTGTCCTCATCGGGAGAGGCTGGGGTATACCGGAGACGGTCAGGTCACTGCGGACACCGCCATGTATTTCTGGGACATGCATGCCTTTTACACCAAGTGGGTCAGAGATATCGCGGACTGCCAGTGTAAAAAAAGCGGCCATGTCCAGCATACAGCCCCCTTCTATGGTGGCGGAGGAGGTCCCGGCGGCTGGGGATGCGCTATGATTTTAGTGCCTTGGAAGATGTATCTTCATTACGGGGACCAACAAATCCTTGAAGAATATTATGAGAATATGGTTTCCTGGATGGACTATCTGAAATCCCGCAGCGAAGACTTCCTGATTGTCCGGGAAGAGGAAGGGGGCTGGTGCCTGGGGGACTGGTGCGTGGAAGGCCGCATGTCCCTGACAGAGCGCTTTGTCAACAGCTGTTTCTATGCCCGCTGCGCGGATATTATGTCCAAAATCAGCAGGTTATTAGAGAAAACAGAAGCCGGCGATTATTATCATGGCCTTTATGGGTTTATCTGCGATGCTATTCAGCGCCACTTTTACCATGAAGAAGAAGGTTGTTTCGATCAGGGGAAACAGGGAGCCAATGCCTTTGCGGCGCAGTTGGGCCTGCACAGCGAAAAATCCATCCAAACCCTTGTGGAGTATTATACGGAAAAGCCCTGGTTTGACACCGGAATCTTCGGCACGCCGATCCTGTTTGAAACCCTCTGCGAGCTGGGCTTTGGGGACTTGGCGCAGCAATTGGTGACGGCCAAGGGAAGGGCCTTTGACTTATGGAAATCCAAAGGGGCAACCACCCTGCATGAGAGCTGGGACAGCCATGATTCTCATAACCATCCCATGTTCGGCGGAATTGTGGGAGTGATGATGCGCCAGTATGCCGGAATCCGTCCCGATGAAGACCGGCCCGGATTCAAGCATTTCTGGGTAAAACCTCTTTTTGTTCAAGGGTTGGACAGTGTGAAGGCCGAAACCTTGACGCCCATGGGCAGGGTGGCTGTTGAATGGAAGAGGGAGAAAGGACAAATATCCCTCACCGTTCAGGTTCCCTCCAACGCCTCTGCCACGCTGATCCTTCACGACAGGAAGACCACCTCGTATAACGGCCTGCACTCTTTTTGGTTGGAAGGTTAAACCGGTTCCCTTGACAAGCTTTCGAGGGAATGATACTATAAAGTAACTCAGGTATATTTGCTATGTTTCAGGTAATGCTTTTCACTGTAACACAAATATGCTAAACTTAGGAGAATCAAATGTCAAAGTTTAAAATTATGGTTGGCGGTTTGTTTGCTGTTGCCGCAATTCTTTCCGGATGTGAACAAACCGGCTCTTCTTCGGTAACCGGACAGGTTACCATTGGGGAGATCTCCGGCAACACCATTTCCGTGCCGCAATCCTCTTCCCAGGCTGTTTCCCATGTTTCAGGCCAGCCTGAAAGCATGAGCGGTGCCCCAGTGATAAGCAGTACTCCATCAGCAACCAGCTCAATTTTGTCCTCCTCAAAGGCGGCTTCCTCAGTCGCTTCTACGACTTCTGCTGCTACAGGCGCTGTTTCCACAACCAATTGGAATCTGATCCTGGTGAACAAGAAAAACAAGCTTCCGGAGGGTTATAAGCCTGAACTGGTTGAGGTTTCGGGGGGGAAGTTTGATAAAAGAATCGCGGATGCAATGAAGAATATGCTTGCGGCGGCCAAGAAGGACGGAGTTGCTTTGTCCATCGTATCCAGCTATCACACCCCCGAGCGTCAGGTGGAGAAGTACAATGCAAGGGTCAATGAACTGGTTGCCACCGGTATGAGCAAATCAGAGGCGGAAGCAGAAGCCGCTAAATACATTGCCCCTCCCGGCACCAGCGAGCACTGCACCGGTCTTGCGGCGGATATCGTGTCCCCTGACTGGTATTCAAAACACAGTTCTTTAACCGAGGATTTTGACCAGACCGAACAGTTTCAGTGGCTTTCCACCCATTGTCATCTATACGGGTTTATTTTACGGTATCCTAAAAACAAAGAGGATATCACCATGATTAACTATGAGCCATGGCATTACCGCTATGTGGGCGTCGAGGCGGCTACGGAGATCATGACCAAAGGGATTACTTTGGAAGAGTATCTCGGAAAACAGTAATGCAGTAGCCCCTCTGCCTGCGGATGCCTTTACCTGTAGTCGGAAAAAAAGGAGAGACAGCATGGAACAGGCAGCTAAAATATTGCAGGTTGGGCTTGGGGGCATCTTTGTATTACTCTTTCTTTGGTTTATTGCCCCCCTGTTTGCGGGAATTTTAAATATCGGCAATATAACGGGGATGGCTGTTTCTTTATTCTTTTTCATTATTGTTGTCTGTTTTGGCCGAGTCATGGATCTGTTTGATCAGTCTGCTCCGTTTCGGGCAGCTGTCATTGTAATATCCGCGATTGCGGGGATCTGTATTATTTTTGCGGCTTTCGTTTCAGTATGGATGGTCCGGCAGGCGGAGAGAAAGCCTGCGGAGGGGGCCACAATGGTGGTTCTGGGCTGCCAAATCCATGGGACCAGTCCCAGTTTGATGCTGCAGCGCCGTTTGGACGCGGCCGCTGCATATCTGAAGGAACACCCTAACATCTCCTGCATTGTTGCAGGAGGGCAGGGAAAAGACGAAGTTGTCAGTGAGGCTCAGGTGATGAAGGAGTATCTGGTCAGAAAGGGGATTTCCGCCGACCGGATTTATCTCGAAGACCAGTCCGCCAGCACCGCTGAGAATCTGGAATATGCCAAAAAGATTATCGAGGACAACGGGCTATCCTCCGATTTGGCCATTGCCAGCGACTATTATCATCAGCTTCGGGCTTCCGTTATTGCCGGAAAGCTCGGCATGGAGGCAGGCAGCGTTTCGGCAAAAACTCCTCTTTGGCTTCTGCCAACCTACTGGGTCCGCGAATGGTATGGCTTGGTTCAGGAATGGTTTTTAAAATAAAAGTCAGCAGTTCACTGAACTGCTGACTTTCTTTATGTACATAAAAATATCACAGGTCTGAAAAATAATCCTCATAAACGATGTTGGCGGCGGCAAGCAGGGTGCTTTCCCACCCGGAGTGGGAAGGAAGCACTTTGATTTCACCAAAGGAACCCACCAGAGACATCTGATTCACACGCTGATGAATCATGGGCGCGATGATATCGTACACGTCCATGATGTCTCCCCCCAACAGGATGGTGTTGATATCCAGCATGTTGACGGTGTTAATAATGCCGGTGGCCAGATACCGCGCCTCCTGTTGAAGAATGGATAAGGCCTTTACCTCCCCTTGTTTGGCAAGTTCGACAAGCTGGCTCCACTCCATTTTGGCATGGGCCTGCTTTAACAGCATCGGGATTGAAGCGTATAGCTCAAGGCACCCGCGGTTTCCGCAGG
>JAKOTC010000107.1 GCA_029776465.1 Bacillota bacterium | reverse complement strand
TGTTATTATCCCCGCCCGCTATCTCAATACCTCCGATGCCAAAGAGCTGGCTGCCCACTGCATGGAGGACATCGATCCGGCTTTTGCCGGACGGGTCAAGCCGGGGGATATTATGGTGGGCGGTTCGAATTTCGGCTGCGGTTCCTCCCGGGAGCACGCGCCTCTTGCCATCAAGACCAGCGGTATCTTTTGCGTTATTGCCAAAAGCTTTGCCCGCATTTTCTATCGAAACGCCATCAACATCGGCCTTCCCATTCTCGAGTGCCCCCAGGCCAGCGAAAGCATCCGGCCGGGGGATGAGGTCACGGTGGATTTGAGTACCGGTTTGATTACCAATCTGACTAAAAATGAGACCTATCAGGCCCAGCCCTTCCCGGAGTTTATCCGGGAGATTATTGAGGCGGGCGGTTTGATGAAATCCATCGCCAAAAAGGCTGGCAGATAATCCAATCGATTCTGAAATAAAAACAAGAGCGGCTGAGAAAGGCGTAATCTATGAAAAAAGCGAAAATCGCCCTCATTCCGGGAGACGGCATTGGTCCGGAAATTGTGGCTGAAGCCGTTAAGGTATTGTGGGCAGTTGAGAAAAAGTTTAAAGTTCAATTTGATATGACGGAGGCATTGATGGGCGGCGCCGCCATCGACGCGGTAGGCTGCCCCCTGCCCGAGGAGACAAAACAGGTCTGTATGGAAAGTGATGGGGTTTTGCTGGGGGCGGTGGGTGACAACATTGCCACTTCGCCCTGGTATCAGCTTCCCCCTGAGCTAAGACCGGAGAAAGGCTTGCTGGAGCTTCGGGCGGCCATGCAGGTATTTGCCAATCTGCGCCCGGCAATCCTTCATCCCAGTCTGGCGGCTTCCTGTTATCTGAAACCCGAGCTTGTGGCCAACGGCTTGGATATCCTCATTGTTCGTGAGCTGGTGGGGGGCATCTACTTCGGCAATCGGGGCAGAAAGCCCTGTGAAAAGGGCGGTGAAACTGCCTTTGATGTGATGGAATACTCCACTTATGAAATCGAGCGGATTGGCCGGGTTGCCTTCGAGGCCGCCATGAAGCGCAAGAAAAAACTCGTCAGCGTGGATAAGGCCAATGTGCTGGAAACCTCCCGCTTATGGAGAGCGGTTATGCACCGGCTGGCCGAGGAATATCCTGAGGTGGAATACAGCGATATGCTGGTGGACAGCGCCGCTATGGAACTGGTGCGGAATCCGGCCAGATTTGATGTGATTGTCACCGAGAATATGTTTGGGGATATTCTGTCGGATGAGGCCAGCATGATCACCGGGTCCATCGGGCTGCTACCCTCCGCTTCTCTGGGGGAGACCGCGCGGGGACTGTATGAGCCCATCCATGGTTCGGCCCCCGATATTGCCGGGCAGAATAAAGCCAATCCCCTTGCCACTATTGCGTCGGCTGCCATGATGCTGCGTTATTCACTGGGCATGGAAGAAGCGGCGTTTGCGGTGGAAAAAGCCATTTCCGGCACCCTGGAACAGGGCTGGCGGACCGCCGACCTGGAGCCTGCCGGAAAACCGTTTCTCACCACCTCCCAAATGGGAGACAAAGTGGTTGAGAATCTGATGCTGTTATGATGCCAAAGACCAAGGATTTGCCGGTCTGGTTTTATCTTGTTTTGTGGCTGGTTCCGCCCGGGCTGGCGGCGGTTCTCCGGTTCACCGATTTCCACCTGACCGGCTATACCTTCTGTCTGATCTACCGGTTCACGGGGTTTCCCTGTCTTACCTGCGGTTCCACCCGGGCGCTGGATGCTCTGATTCAGGGGGCGCTTCTTCAGTCTTTACGGTTGAATCCCCTGCCGCTACTTCTGGCGATTTGGTATTTGGCGTTTTTGGCAGGGATGACGGTTTTAAAAATAAAAAATCAAGAGTGTCCGGTTAAAATCCGAAGAGTGGCCGGATGGGCTATGTTTTCGGTTACCCTTTTTATTCTGGTATTCCATTGGCTGATAAAAATCATTTTTTTATCATAATTGGTTGGAGATTTAAAACTTCGCCATTAAAATTATTTTTAGGGCTTTTCTTTTCAGGTTAATTATGATATAATAATAAGGCTCATGAAGCGAACGCTTAATAGAATTAAGAAAAGGAAGGCTTGATTATTACATGAAACTGAAGAGAATTTTTGCTGTCACCACCGTGATAGCAGTTTGCTTTTCCATCTTTACCGGCTGCTACACTGACACCGGAGATTCTACTCCCTCCTCTATGTATGAGATGAGCAGCTATGAGACTGCCTCTACTGTTACGGTGCCCAAAGCCAAATACGATGTTACCCTCAGCAAAACCTTTGATGACTGGACCGTTTCCGATTACGATGCTTATGTATTGATGATGACCTCCAATACTACTACTGTCCAGGTTTTCAAAGTGGCTGATTTGACCAATGCTAACTGGGATGAGGCTCTTCCCTATCTGAAACAAGACATTGAAGAAAACTATGTCAATGTGGACTATTCCGAGGAAAATGCTTCTGTTACCGTTGGCGGTTATGAAGCCAAGAAGTGCACTTACACCGGTGACCAGAAGGGCCTTTACATCGGTAAGTCCGATGAGAACACCCTCTTCCACAACAGCACCTATGCCGTAATCATCGGCAATGAGCTTTATATCATCCGCGCCAACTGCCAGGAAGCCCGGTATGAGCAAATGAAGGACGTGCTGAGCGAGATTGTTAATTCCATTCAGTTCACTCCTGTTGCATAAGTTTGATGAACCGACTGCCCGTCTTTTCAGACGGGCAGTCTTTTTTTTCGAAATTATAGGTTAGAGATCGGATTCTTCGGCCAAAGCGGTTTTTATTGCTGCTGATTCTAAGGTTTTGTGCTATAATAAAGCCAAAGCAAAAATAGAAAAGAGTCAAAACAATGGAAATCAAGACTAATGTAATGCGAACACTGGACAGAATGAAAATCCCCTACCGCAGTTATGATTATTCCTCCACCCAGGCCGTCAGCGGAATAGAGGTGGCTAACGTTTTGAATCAGGACCCGGCCCGTGTGTTTAAAACCTTGGTGACGGTGGGCAAGTCGAAAAAATATTATGTTTTTGTCATTCCCGTGGCCCAAGAGCTGAATCTGAAGAAGGCGGCCGAGTTCAGGGGTGAGAAATCCATAGAGATGGTGAAATCCAAAGACCTGCTGCCGCTTACAGGGTATGTCCACGGGGGATGCTCCCCCATCGGGATGAAAAAATTCTTTCCCACGGCCATCGATAAATCCGCTTTGAATTTTGATACCATCATTTTCAGTGCGGGCAAGATCGGTTATCAGGTTGAACTCAGCCCGGCTGATTTAGCCAAGGTGATTGAGTATCAGCCGGCTGACCTGGTATGACCATGCTTCGGACAAAATAAATCATTTATGAACAGGAAATAAAAATCTCCGTCTGGTATAATTTTCTTAAAGGAGAGGAGAGCAAATGGACTGGGTCTCCAACTTGAACAAGGCCATCCGTTATATTGAGGATCATCTATTGTCCGACCTGGACTGCGATCGTATCGCGGCAGAGGTTTATCTCTCGGGCTGTCATTTTCAGCGGGCCTTCAGCCTGCTGGTGGGCATGACGGTGGGGGAGTACATTCGCAATCGTCGGTTGTCCCTGGCCGGGCAGGAGCTGACGCTGGGGAAAAGCAAAGTGATTGATGTTGCCCTCAAATACGGATATGAGTCTCCCGAAAGCTTTGCCAAGGCTTTCAGCCGTTTTCACGGCATTACCCCTCACCAGGCCAAGCAGGAGGGTGCTGTCTTGAAGGCATTCAATCCTCTCTGTGTAAAAATTATATTGGAAGGCGGTATGGTTATGGATTACCGAATTTTAAACCGAGAGGCATTTCAATTGGCGGCAAAGGTTCGAACCTTTCACACTGCCGACAGCATGCAAAAAATACCCCAGTTTTGGGCGGAGTACATGTCCGACGGATCCCACCAGAAGGTGTGCGGCGCCATCGGGTTTTGCGAAGCGGAGAACCCAGAGGCCCATGAGTTTCGGTATGGCATTGGCTTTGAGTACAGTGAGGGACTGACCCTGCCCGAGGGCTTTGAATTGGTTACTGTTCCGGCGGGAACCTGGGCGGTGTTTAAATGCGTGGGTCCCATGCCGGAAAGCATCCAGGAAACTTGGAAGCGGGTTTACAGCGAGTGGCTTCCCCAAGCGGAGTATGAACTGGTTCCCGGCATTGATATGGAGGTTTATACCGAAGGGGATATTCACAGCCCGGATTATGTCAGTGAAGTGTGGATTCCGGTAAAGAAAAAATAACCGTGTAAAGAAAAAATAACCGTATTGATAACGCGCCGATAACCATCCGGTTATCGGCGCGTTTTTTATTCCCACTTCAAGCAATGCCTGATAAAATCCTTCATTGCCGGGGAGAGATATTTGTTTTTGTGATATACGATCTGAAACCGGCGCTTAAACTCCATGTTTCGGACCGCCGCTTTCCAAAGCAACCCCGCCTGAACCTCTGCTTCCACCGCCCGCTGGGAGATTACCGAGATTCCAAGCCCCTCCGCTACCGCAGCTTTGATGGTGTCGGCATTATTGCAGATCCATACGGGTTTATAGGAAAGCCGGTGAGCTGCCATGCTGTTCTCAAACGTTTTTCTTGTTCCACTGCCCTCTTCCCGAATGATGAACTTCTCTCCTTCAAGCTCGGCAGGTTCGATGAAATGACGGCCGTAAAAGGGGTGGCGTGGTGAACAGATTACCACCAGCTCATCTTCCATAAAGGCGGTCTGCTCTAAATCGGCCGAGATCACTTCGCCCTCCACGACCCCGATATCCAGCCGGTCCTGCAGAAGCATGCCCTCGATGGTCCGGGTGTTGTCCTCACAGACTTCGATTTTGCTTTGAGGATTTACTGTGTAAAAAGAAGAGACTATTTTCGGCAACAGACAAGAACCAATGGTTACGCTGGCCCCTACCCGGATGACCGGATTTTCTTGCAGGCTTTTCATTGCCGCTTCCGCCTCGCTGCTCATATTGCAGATATGCCGGGCATAGCTGAGCAGCTTCTGACCGGCCTGAGTCAGATGAAGCTTTTTGGAAAATCTCTCGAATAGTCTGACGCCATAATGCTTTTCCATCTCCGAGATAGCTTGACTGACCGCAGATTGGGAAATAAAAAGCTTACCTGCCGCCTCTGTCATGTTCAAACTGTCGGCCACAGCAACAAAAATCGTGAAATGCCTTAAGGTCATTTTGACACCCGCCCGATACATAAGTGTATACTTATTATAATCATTAAGTTATAATATTTTACTTATCCTACATCAGGATTTATAATATAAAAGAGTATTTATATAAGGATGATAAACAGTGAAAACAATGATTGGAAAGCTTCCGGGCATCGGATTGGCCCTATTGATTGCCCTTCCGGCGTGGTTTTTGGGAAAGGTTTTTCCGGTGGTGGGAAGCCCGGTTTTGGGGATTCTCCTGGGCATGGTTTTGGCTTTTTGGAAAAGACCGATTATTTTTGAGGAAGGCATCAAATTTACTTCCAAAAAGATTCTGCAGTATGCCATTATTTTATTGGGCTTTGAAATGAATCTCTTCAATGTCTTTCAGGTGGGCGGCCAAACCCTGGTTTTAATGGCTTTTACCCTGACGGCGGCCTTTGCGGCGGCGCTGGTTGGCGGAAGGCTTCTGGGGCTGAGCGGCAACACCAAGATTCTGATTGGGGTGGGCTCCGCTATTTGCGGGGGCTCTGCTATCGCGGCCACCGCGCCGGTCATTAAAGCCAGCGATGAGGAAGTGGCGCATTCGATCTCCACCATCTTTTTATTTAATGTAATGGCCGCTTTTCTCTTTCCATTGATCGGACATGCATTGGGCATGGATGATCATACTTTTGGCCTCTGGGCGGGAACGGCGGTGAACGATACCTCCTCGGTGGTGGCGGCAGGGTATTCTTTCAGTGATGCTGCGGGCAACCTGGCTGTGGTCGTCAAATTGACCCGAACCTTGATGATTATACCAATCACTCTGGCATTGGCACTTCTCACCTCCCGAAAGGAAGCAGGAGAGAAAAGCGATTACTCACTTGCCAAAATATTTCCCTGGTTTGTGTTGGGTTTTATAGCGGCTTCCATGCTTCGCACCTTTTTCCCCATTCCGGAGATGGTCAGCAGCGCGCTCGTCCGTTTGGGGAAATTTATGATTGTTATGGCGATGGCCTGCATCGGTCTGAACACCAACCTCATCAAACTGCTCCAAAAAGGAGTCAAACCCATATTGCTGGGCTTGATTTGCTGGGTAACGCTCTCTTTAACCTCATTGGCCGTTCAATATACGATTTTATAGATTGTATTTTTTCGGTCGATGAGATGAGTCAGCACGAATCGCCCGTTGCTTTCTAAATTATTTTTTGGTTATAAATTGTAATATTAGATGTGCGTTTTTAAGACATAACAAAAGCAAAAAACCCGCCATTATGGCGAGTTTATGTGGTGGGCGCTAACGGACTCGAACCGCTGACCATCCGCACGTCAAGCGGATGCTCTACCAACTGAGCTAAGCGCCCATTTTTCGTCGCTTTTCACGGCGCTTTATGATTATATCATTCCTTGTAGAAAAAATCAAGTGTTTTTTGAAAAAAATCTGAATATTCTTTTGCTTATGATGCAATTTGTGAATATCTACTCCCCTGATGGCAAAGGAAAAGATTGATTGGATGCCTATGATATGATATAATAATATAGTTAATGTTTAAATCAGATTCATATTTGAAAGGAAGAAACAGCGTGGCATACCAGCCGGAAAATATCCGCAACTTTTGTATTATCGCTCATATTGACCATGGAAAATCCACACTGGCTGACCGGATTTTAGAGAAGACCGCTGCCGTCAGCAGCCGAGAGATGACCGATCAATTATTGGACAACATGGATATCGAGCGGGAACGCGGCATAACTATCAAAGCCCGCGCTGTCAAGCTGGAGTATATCACCGGCGGGCAGACCTATGTTTTTAATCTGATTGATACTCCGGGTCATGTAGACTTTAATTATGAGGTTTCACGCTCGCTGGCAGCCTGCGAAGGAGCCATTTTGGTGGTGGATGCCTCTCAGGGCATTGAAGCC
>JAKOTC010000106.1 GCA_029776465.1 Bacillota bacterium | reverse complement strand
CGGCCGAGTCAAAATAATTTTCATATAAACAATCAAGAGCGGGCAAGGGGCCCGCTCTTTTTTCTGAAATCAGAGCGGCAAACATAAATTTCCTCCCTCCAGCCATACTAAGGAAACGTGGACTTTTGACGTTTACTGAAAGGGGAAATGGATATGCCGTCCGGATCTCTATGGCTGGAGGAGCCGTTATCCCAATATCCGCCGCTGGAGGGAAGGATAAAGACCGAGGTCTGTGTGGTGGGGGGTGGCATCACCGGATTGACCACCGCTTACCTGCTGAGCAAGGCCGGTGTGAAGACGGTGGTGTTGGAAGCCGGCAGCTTGGGGCAGGGGGCTTCGGGTCACACCATCGCCAAGGTGACCTTCCAGCACGGCTTGATCTATCACCGCTTGTGTGTTCTTTGGGGTCGGGAGGCGGCTTTGGCCTATGCTCAGGTCAACAGTGAAGCCATTGAGCAAATTGAAAGGGTGATCACCGAGCTGGGGGCAGACTGCGGCTTTGTCCGCCAACCGGCCTTTTTATATACCACGCTGGAGGCCAATGTGGAAAAGCTGGAGAAGGAGGCGGTTATTGCCCAAAGTATCGGTATTCCGGCCAAAATGCTGCACCAATCCAATCTGCCGCTGCCGATAAAGGGTTCCCTCTGTTTTGAGGATCAGGCCATGCTCCATCCCGTACGGTATCTGAAAGCCCTGGCGAATGGGATCATCCGACAGGGCGGGCAGATATACTGCGACAGCCGGGTGAAGCGGGTGGAAAACCGTCAGGCGGAGACCGCTCGGGGCAGGGTGGAAGCCGACTATATTGTGCTGGCAACCCATTACCCGCTGGTTCATTTTCGCGGCGGGTATTATGTTCGATTGAGCCAGAGCTGTTCCAACATCATTGCGGCGGAAGGGGTCAAAATCAAGGGGATGCATACCGGCATTGAGCCGGACGGTCTGTCTTTTCGGATGCAGGGGGATACGTTGCTGATCAGCGGGGAAAATTATCGCACCGGAACCGAGCCGAAGAAGAACCATTACCTTCCCCTGGAGGATTTTGCCCGCTCCATTTATGCCCGCCCTGCCGGATGGCGGTGGGCCGTTCAGGACTATCTCTCCCCGGACGGCCTGCCCTACAGTGGACGGCATAGCACAAGCCTGCCCAATCTATTGCTGGCCACCGGGTTTTCCAAATGGGGGATGACCCAAAGCATGGCGGCCGCCCGATTACTGACCGATCAAATTTTGGGGTATCCCAACGAATATGCCGAGATCTTTTCTCCTGCGCGAAGGGTGGGGCCTTCGGTGGGACAGATGGTGACCAACAGCGCGGGATTGGTCCGTCATTTGATTGGAGGGTATCTCACCCGGCCGCTGGCCCCCGTTTGCCCCCACATGGGCTGCAAGCTTCAGTATAACCGGGAAGAGAACAGGTGGGAGTGTCCCTGCCATGGTTTTCATTATGGTAAAGCCAGACCTCTTTCATAGATCCGGGGCAGATGCGCAGATTTTTTTGTAAATTTAGCAAATTTTTTTTGAAATTGATACGAATTTTCCATATTGACTTTCATGATGGCTTTTGATAGAATATTTGCGCTGTATTGAAGATTGAAATATTTAGAAATTAGACAGGCAAGCTGAACGGCGGTGGCTGTGGTTAAAAATAGCGCCGATTTGCTCGGGTTTGTTCGTTTTACACAATTTTTTGTTTACTATGGATAGTTTGTTTGTCTGATATTAGATTTATATTAAAATTACACAATAAAAGCTTGAACAGTTCATGCTTTTATGTT
>JAKOTC010000105.1 GCA_029776465.1 Bacillota bacterium | reverse complement strand
GAGGGGGCCCATGGCCTTCACCCGGTCATAGATCTCCTCCTACCTGCCCCGGACGGTCATGGTGATCAGCGAGCCCCGCTGCTCAAAGTTGACGATGTTCAGCCCCTCAAAGTTCTCCTTGGCCATGGGCTGGCCGAAGGCGCATTGGAGCTTGTGGATGCCCAGCTTCATATCCTCCAGGTCGGCCGAGAAGAGGATGCCCCCCTTGTGCAGCAGACCCACATGGTCGCAGATATCCTCCAGCTCCCGCAGGTTGTGGCTGGCAATAATGGGGGTCAGGTTCCGGTCGGCGATATCGGCGGCAAAGAGGCTTTTTACTGCCTGCCGGGCCACCGGGTCCAGCCCGTCGAAGGTCTCGTCGCAGATGATGTTATCGGTGCCGGAGGAGACGGCCAAAATCACCGACAGCTGTTTTTTCATGCCCTTGGAGATGGTGTTGATTCTGCGGTTTTTGGAGAGTCCGAAATTGTCCAGCAGCCGGTAAAAACGCTGGGTGTCAAACCGGGGATAGATGGACTTGTAATACCGCATCATTCCCTCGGGGGTGCTGTTGGGGAAAAAATATTGTTCATCGGGGATAAAGAAGCAGCGCAGCTTTACCTCTATATTCTCGTAAACCTGTTTGCCGTCAATGAGAATAATCCCCTTATCCTGCTTCAGAATGCCGGCCAGCATCCGCAGAAAGGTGGATTTTCCCGCGCCGTTGGAGCCGATCAGCCCGAAAACCGCGCCGGTCTTCATCACAGCCGTCACGCAGTCGATGGCCTTGATATCGTCAAAGCTCTTGGACAGATTCTTCGTTTCTATCACTGAATTCCCTTCTTTCAATTAAAAATTGAAATTCACATTTCCAATCCGTTATAATGCCTTCTGGTTGGTGTTTATGGTCAGCCCATGTCCGGGCTCCTTGCTCTTCGTCATTTAAGGTTCCTGCAGGTTAACCGATTCGACCCGGCGGGCTCGCTCAGGACCGGCTCTCGCCGCCCTCTTCAAACAGCCGCTTGGCTTCCTCTATGAATTCCTGCTGGGGATACTCCAAAATCAGGGCCTGGCGGACAAGCTCGGCAAGCCCGTCCTTAATCTGCCGGATACGGTCGTTCTTGAGCGAAGCGGTGTCCTCCGACACAAAACTGCCCCGACCTTTCACACTGACAATCACGCCCCTGCGCTCCAGCTCGGTATAAGCCTTCTGGATGGTGTTGGGGTTGATGGACAGCTCCATGGCCAGCTGCCTCACAGAGGGAAGCTGACTGCCCGGGGCCAGAAGCCCTTTGGCGGCCAAATCGCCGATTTTATCCACCAGCTGTTCAAAAATCGGTCGTCGGTCTTTATAATCAATGCTGATCACCCTGCTCCTCCTTTCTTGCGTTTCAACTGTACTATTACTTATAGTACACCACAAATATAGCGTACCCTAAGACATCTGTCAAGGGTCTTTATTCAATATTTATATCATTATTGTGTGCCTTTTTTCGCCATCTATCGCGCTTATGTCCTCCTTCTGTCCTTTTCTTTGAAAGGAAAGGACCAAAAGAAGCAACCTGCCCGCTTTTCAGCGAAGCCATCTTTGCCGCTCTCCCATTTCTTTTAAATATGGATGGGTGTACTACGCCCCATTTATCTCCGCTTTTCATTATTGATTTCACCTTAGTTATATGTCCTTTTCTTTATTTGAAAGAAAAGGACCAAAAGAAGCAAACAAAAAGAGGGGGGATACCCCCCTCTTTTTGAATTCTCCCCCATTCCATCCCGGTTTACAGCCATACCGGGCTTACAAGCTCACCCATGCAGCGCCCACCTGAGGGTCAGCTTTCCCTATCCACCAACTCTTCAACTTTTTCGCACTTCCTGCCCTTGCGGCGGGGAAGGTGTGCCTTCCCCACACCCTTTCCCTGTTTCATCCCAACCCCTCAGCAAAACTGCCCCTGCCGCTCACTCCTTTGCCTTTCAACTCTAAAATGGCTGGGCGCACTGCGCCCCCTTCTGCAAAATCATCCCCACCGCTTG
>JAKOTC010000104.1 GCA_029776465.1 Bacillota bacterium | reverse complement strand
CCTGTTTTTACGGATTCCAATTCATAATCTTTAAAAGTCTGAGCTGTCGCTTGGGGCTGAACCACTCTATTTATTATATTTTATCGCATATTTTGTTTTATTTCAACCGGAATTTCAGGATTTTATGCGGAAAGTTAGAGAATCAGAGGGTCCTCCCCTCTCCCTTTAGAGAAAACAGAAAAATTTTAATCCGGAGAGGATTAAAGATATATGGAATGGAGAATCTTAGTGCTGTACCGGAAGTTTTTTATTACCGTTAAAATAATTGTCCGTAGAAAAAACGAGGCCCGAAACCAGGTTGAACGCCCGTAAAAGGGCTTAGATGGACGCACATGGGGCATAGTAACAGATGCTTGCGAATATGGAAAATTTATAGTATAATGATTCGTTAGTAATGGTTCTAATTTGGAGGAATGTTTGTATGATCGAAAATCTATTGGATTCCATTGGCTTTATCAGCGAGATGGATCCAGAGGTCGGACAAGCGATGAGCGATGAGCTGAGCCGTCAGCAGCGCAACATCGAGTTGATTGCTTCAGAGAACTTTGTTTCACCGGCAGTGATGGCGGCCATGGGTTCGGTGCTTACCAACAAATATGCGGAAGGATATCCGGGTAAGCGGTATTATGGCGGTTGTGAGTATGTGGACGTGGTGGAGAATATCGCCATCGAACGGGCCAAGAAAATCTTCGGTGCCGATCATGCAAATGTTCAGCCCCATTCCGGCGCACAGGCCAATTTTGCCGTTTATTACGCCTTTTTAAAGCCCGGCGATACCGTTCTGGGCATGAATCTGGCTCACGGCGGACACCTGACCCACGGTTCTCCGGTCAATGTCTCCGGCACCTATTACAACTTTGTTCCCTACGGGGTGGACGAAGAGACCGGATTGATTGATTATGATAAATTGGAGGCCTTGGCCAAAGAGCACAATCCCAAGCTGATTGTGGCCGGCGCCAGCGCCTATCCCAGAGTGATTGATTTTGAGCGGATTTCGGCCATCGCAAAATCCGTGGGCGCCCTCTTTATGGTGGATATGGCCCATATTGCGGGACTGGTTGCCGCTGGCCTGCACCCCTCTCCGGTGCCCTATGCCGATGTTGTAACCACCACCACCCACAAAACCCTCCGCGGCCCCAGAGGCGGTATGATCCTCTGCAAAGAGGAGTTTGCCAAGCAGATTGACAAGGCGATTTTTCCGGGCACCCAGGGCGGCCCCCTGATGCACATTATCGCCGCCAAAGCCGTCTGTTTCGGCGAGGCGCTGCAGCCTTCCTTTAAGGCATACCAGACCCAGATTGTCAAAAACGCCTCGGTTTTGGCAAACGGCTTATTGAAAAAAGGTTTTGCCCTGGTTTCCGGCGGAACCGACAACCACCTGATGCTGATGGACCTCCGGTCCTTCAATGTGACCGGTAAAGAGATGCAGCACCGGCTGGATGAGGTTTATATCACTGCCAACAAAAACGCCATCCCCAATGACCCGGCCAGCCCCTTCGTGACCAGCGGCATCCGTCTGGGCACTCCGGCGGCCACATCCAGGGGACTGGTGGAAGAGGATTTTGAGAAGATCGCCGAGCTGATTTATCTGACTGCCACGGATTTTGAAAACAAAAAGGAAGAAATTCGGGCAGCGGTTGGAGAGATTTGCGCCAAATATCCTATGTATCATAAAATTTTGAAGTAATAAACCTTAAATCCGAATCGCTTCCGGCGAAAGCCGGGGCGGTTCGGCTGCATTTTTATCGAGAGGGGGATGCGGGCAGACCTTCGCTTTTCCCTGCCGATGGGCAGGAAAAACGGATTGCCTCAATTATGGACGATTTTCAATATTCATCAACCGTTCCTTTGGCACAGCGGCTGCGGCCTGCCAACCTCTCCGAGGTGGTGGGTCAAAGCCATTTGCTGGGCAGGGGAAAGGCTTTGTCCAGTCTGATTGAATCGGGGCGGATTTCCAATATGATTTTTTTCGGCCCGCCCGGAACCGGAAAAACCACCGTGGCCAACATCGCGGCCCAGAAGACGGGCCGGCGGTTTCACAAGCTGAACGGGACCACGGCCTCCACTGCCGACATCAAGGCGATCATTGATGAGCTGGACACTTTTGCCGGACAGAACGGCATATTGCTGTATCTGGACGAGATCCAATACCTGAATAAAAAACAGCAACAGGTGCTGCTCTCTTATCTTGAGAGCGGCCGGATCACCATGATCGCCTCTACCACCGAAAACCCCTATTTTTATGTTTACGGCGCCCTGCTTTCCCGGTGTATGGTGTTTGAGTTTAAGCCTGTCCGGGAAGAGGAGATTGTTCGCAATCTGGTTCGCGCCGCTAAGGTTTTATCCGACGAGATGGACCGGTCGGTGACACTGGCCGACGGAGCCGGGGAGGCCATTGCCCGAGCGGCGGGGGGCGATGTGCGGCGCTCTTTGAACACGCTGGAAACCTGCGTGCTGACCCTTTTGGACGGCGCGGAGGGACAGCTGGTGGTTACCCCCGAGCTGGTGGCGGAAATTGCCCAGCGGCCGGGGCTTGGGCATGACCGGGACGGGGATTCCCATTATGACCTCCTTTCGGCTTTCCAAAAGTCCATCAGAGGATCGGATGAAAATGCCGCCCTCTACTATCTGGCCCGGCTGCTTACCGCCGGAGAATTGAATATGGTTTGCCGCCGCTTGCTGGTTACTGCGGCGGAGGACATTGGCCTTGCCTATCCGCAGGCTCTCCCCATCGTCAAATCCTGTGTGGATATCGCTTTTCAAGTGGGAATGCCCGAGGCGCAGATTCCGCTGGCCGATGCGGTAATCCTGCTTTGCACCTCTCCCAAGTCCAACAGCGGAGTGGCCGCCATCGGTGCCGCCATGGCCGACGTGGAGGCGGGGGGCAGCGTGACCATTCCCGCTCATCTGCGGGACGCCCATTACAACGGGGCCGAAAAGCTGGGGAGGGGGACGACTTATCAGTATCCCCACGACTATCCGGGCCACTATTGTTTTCAGCAGTATCTGCCCGATCCCCTGAAAACAAGGGTCTATTATCACCCCGGGGACAATAAGAACGAGCAGGCTGCCAAGGCTTATATGGACAAACTGAAGGGCCGGATTTGATGGGCTTGCAATCGGCGACGGCTTCGTCAGGCCCCAATGCGGTCCTCAGTGTTTTTTCATGGAAATTAAGTCATTTTAAGTTAAAAAACATGAAAACATCTGCAAATATATATTGCAAATACCGGCATACTTCTGTATAATACAAACGTATATAAAAAATGTAGAGTTTGCGGTTGATCCGCTTTAAAATGGTGTAAAACCGAAATTTTATGGGCGCAAAAGTCAGAAAGTATTCGCTTTGCATAAAAGCAACATAGCGAGGTGCAGGCCATGGAGCTCAACGTCGGCGACACGGTCGAGATGAAAAAAACGCATCCCTGCGGAAGCAAAACCTTTACGGTTCTGCGGGTAGGGGCGGATATCAAGCTGCAGTGCACGGGCTGCGGCCGTATTGTTATGAACACCCGGGCGGAGATTTTAAAACGGATTAAAAAACTGGTTAACAAATAGGGAGGATACAACTCTTGCTGGATAAATTGGATATTGCAAAACAACGGTATGATGAAATCGGAGAGCGCCTGTCCGATCCGGAGGTGGTTTCGGATACCCAGTTGTTTGCAAAGTTGATGAAGGAATATAAAAATCTGACGCCGTTGATGGAAAAGTATTCTCAGCTGAAGGCCATTATCACCAACATCAATGAAGCGGAAGAACTTTTGGAAGCCGGCGGGCTCGACCAGGACTTTCGTGTATCTTTGGAGGAAGAGCTTCAAAAGCTGAAACCCGAGCTGGCGAAAACTCAGGAAGAGCTGAAGATCATGTTGCTGCCTCGGGATCCCAACGATGATAAAAACGTGATTGTGGAGATTCGGGGAGGAGCAGGCGGAGATGAGGCCGCCCTTTTTGCTGCAAACCTTTTCCGGATGTATACGATGTATGCCGAGTCCAAAGGGTTCAAGGTGGAGGTTTTAAATGCCAATGAAACCGAGCTGGGGGGATACAAGGAAATCAGCTTCAGCATTTCGGGGGACGGGGCCTATTCCCGCTTTAAATTTGAAAGCGGCGTTCACCGGGTCCAGCGGGTTCCCGAGACCGAATCCTCGGGGCGCATCCACACTTCAACCGTGACGGTGGCGGTTTTGCCCGAGGCGGAAGAAGTGGATTTTGAGATCAATCCCTCTGACCTGCAGATTGACACCTTCCGTTCGGGCGGAGCCGGCGGCCAGCATGTTAACAAAACCGAATCCGCTATCCGCATTACCCATCTGCCGACCGGTATGGTGGTGGAGTGCCAGGATGAGCGCAGCCAGTATAAAAATAAAGAGAGAGCCATGAAAATTCTTCGCTCCCGCCTTTTGGAGGCCGAACAGGCCAAGCAGGCCGAACAGATTGCGGCCCAGCGGAAATCCCAGGTGGGAAGCGGCGACAGATCGGAGCGTATCCGCACCTATAACTTCCCCCAGGGACGGGTGACGGATCACCGGATCGGCCTGACCCTTTATCAGCTGGATTCCTTCCTGAATGGCCACATCGACGAGATGATTGACGCATTAATCACGGCCGATCAGGCGGAAAAGCTGAAATCCGAGTCTGAATAGCTTATATATTCTCAGAAACTGCGAATAAATAATGACAACTGAAGCCAAGGCCATTCAGGTGGCCCGATTCTGATGGGATTCAAGGCTGCTTCAAAGCCGCCGAATGCAGATTCTATTTTGTTGAAAATTATGCAATACGAAAATAATGAAAAGCAAGGCGTACCCATGATAAAAGATGCGGTAGATCGAATTTTAAACCGACCCAAAAAATATAAAACGGAAATGGTTTCTGCGGACGAAGCGGGGCTTGCCCGGGCGGCGGCGCTGCTGACCTCCGGAGAAAATGTTGCGATTCCCACGGAAACCGTTTACGGTCTTGCGGCTTCCGCCTTTGATGAAACCGCGGCCAGGCGGATCTTTGAAATTAAAGGCCGTCCCGGGGATAACCCCCTGATTGTTCATGTTTCTTCTCTCTCCATGATCTGGCCCTTGGTGGAGAAGATGGATGAGCGGGTTTCCCTGCTGGCCAAGCATTTTTGGCCGGGCCCTTTAACCCTGGTGATGAAAAAAAGCGCGCTGATTTCGGATGTGATTTCCGCGGGGCTCGATACCGTGGCCATCCGAATCCCCGCCCATCCCGCCACGCTGCGGCTGATTGAGCTTTGCAAATTTCCCATTGCGGCCCCCTCCGCCAATCCCTCCGGGCGCCCGTCGCCCACAACGGCCTTCCATGTCTATGAGGATTTGAACGGGCGTATTCCCATGATCGTGGACGGTGGAAGCTGCACGGTGGGCGTGGAATCCACGGTGCTCAGCTTGGTGGGAGAGGCCACCATCCTGCGCCCGGGGCGGATTACCGAAGCGGCCCTGTCTAGAGTGATCGGCCCGGTTTCACTGGCCAAAGGCGTGATGGAAGAGCCTCAAAAAGGAGAGAAAGTGGCGTCACCTGGAATGGCCCATCGGCATTATGCCCCCAATGCGAAGGTGGTTTTGCTGGAAGGCAACCATGCCGCCTATCTGCGCTATATTGCCGAGCATCCCCAGGAGGACTCTTATGCCCTCTGTTTTAATGAAGATATTGAAGGTTTAAAAATCCCCTATCTCAGCCTGGGGGATATCAAAGACCCCGAAGAGGCGGAGCGCCGCCTGTTCTCTTTGTTGAGAGAGCTGGACGAGCTGGGCGCCAAGTTTGTTTATGCCCATATTCCGGACCATACCGGGCGCTGGCTTGCCCTCTTCAACCGCTTGCAGCGGGCAGCGGGATTTGAGGTGATTCGCCTTGAGCGGGAAAAATAATCGGCTTGTCTGCGTCACCGGCCTGACCGGATCGGGAAAGAGCACTCTTTGCAGGCTGCTGGCCCAGAAAGGCCTGCCTGTGATTTATTCCGACCAGGTTGCCCGTCAGGTGGTGGAAAAGGGGAGCCCTTGTCTGGAGGAGCTGGCCAAGACATTCGGGGAGATTTTGATGCCGGACGGCTCGCTGAACCGGGCGGCGCTTGCCAAAGCCGCCTTCTGCAGTCCCGAAAAAACGGCTCAGCTGAACCGGATCACCCACCCCTACATTATGGCGAGGATACGGGCTGAGATCCATCGGCTTTTTGAAAAGGGAGAGCCGATTGTGGTGATTGAAATCCCCCTGCTGAAGGAAAGCGGGATTGCCGAAGAATGTGACAAAATCATTCTGGTGACTGCCGACGAGGAAATCCGGAAGCGCCGGATTATGCAGCGGGATAACCTGACCGCAGAGGCTGCCGAGGAGAGGATGAAAGCTCAGGTTCCTTATGAAGGCGAAAATGTTGTGGTTTTTGAAAATACCGGCGATATGGAAAAACTTCACCAGTTTGCGGATGATTTGATTCGAAATCTGAGACAGTGAATGCATAATTTTCAAATCGGTAAACTACATTTTAATTAGTGAAAAAGCTGAGATACCAATAGATCTGAAGCTGAAATTAAATCAGGTATGGAGCGTGAAATGAATGCCACGAAAAAAGAAAACCGAAACCCCAACCCAGACCGAGCCGGTAGAAAAAAGAAAACCCGGTAGACCCAAGAAGACAGAGGCGGAAAAGGCCCTGAAAAAGGAAGCGCCGAAAAGTGACGAATACGAGGCTTTGAAAGAAAAGCTGTTCATGCAAAACAAGCATGCTGAGTTTTCCATGAGCGTCAGCGAAATCACCAAATCCAATCTTTTCTGCAACGGGTACAAGCAGTTCCTCGACAACGCCAAAACCGAGCGGGAAGCCGTGAATGAAGCGGTGAGAATCGCCCGCACCTTCGGATACGAGCCCTTCGACCGCAAGAAGAAATATGCTGCCGGGGATAAGATTTACCACGTCAACCGCGGTAAGGCCGTGATTTTTGCCTCCATCGGTACCCGTCCCCTGACAGACGGTGTTCGCATCGTGGCTTCGCATATAGATGCTCCCCGCATTGATCTTAAGCCCAACCCCCTCTATGAGGATTGCGACATTGCCCTCTTCAAAACCCACTATTACGGCGGCATTAAGAAGTATCAGTGGACCACCATCCCCCTGGCTTTGCACGGCGTGGTTGTACGCAAGGACGGTTCCACGGTGGACATTGTGTACGGCGAGGATGAGCGGGAGCCCAAGCTTTATATCTCCGACCTGTTGCCCCATCTGGCCAAGGACCAGTCTTCCCGCACCCTGTCCGGCGGTATTCTGGGCGAAGAGCTGAATATTATCGTGGGCAGCCGTCCGGTGAAGAATGAAAAGCTAGGCGATAAGGTCAAACTGAACATCATGCGGATTCTCAACGAGAAATACGGCATTGTGGAAGAGGATTTCCTCTCCGCCGAACTGGAGGCTGTTCCGGCCTTTAAAGCCTGCGACATCGGTTTTGACGAATCCATGATCGGGGCTTACGGCCATGATGACCGGGTTTGCGCTTACACCTCCCTGATGGCCCAGATGTATGGGGTGAACAACGAATACACCTCCATTTGCGTGCTGGCGGACAAGGAGGAAATCGGCTCGGTGGGCGCCACCGGCCTCAACTCGGACTATATTAAGAACTTTATTACCAGCCTGGCCCGCCCCTATGGGCTGGACAGCTATGATGTGTTGGAAAACACCGTCTGCATATCGGCGGACGTGAGCGTGGCCCATGACCCCACCTGGGCTTCCGTCACCGAAAAGCGGAACGCAGCCCAGCTGAACCGGGGGGTCTGCATGACCAAATACACCGGAGCAGGCGGCAAGAGCGGCTCTAACGACGCTTCGGCCGAGTTCTGCGGCAAGATCCGCAGGATGCTGGACAATGCGGGTGTCGTGTGGCAGACCGGAGAACTGGGTAAAGTAGACCAGGGCGGCGGCGGAACCGTCGCAAGGTATGTGGCCTCCATGGAAATCGACGTGATCGACATGGGCATTCCCGTGCTTTCCATGCACTCGCCTTACGAGCTGGTGGCCAAGTATGATGTTTATATGGCCTATAAGGCTTTCCTGGCCTTTGTCGCCGGCGGCGAACTGAAATAATTTTTTAGATTTTTGAAATAAAACTCCCGGGTCAATCTTGATTTTCAAGACGGATCCGGGAGTTTTAATTGCTTTTTATTAAAGTTTTTGGGCATGGGGGGCTGTTTTTTTTCGGAATATTAATAACGGATGAAGCAAATATGGAGGATTTTACTTTGATTTTTTCCTCTGAAGCGCCCGTTTGCTTCCCGCTGTTACTATCTGAAAAAGAGCCTGTATCATGGCCTATTCGTCGGCAGATAAGTCGCCGACATCGGAGCCGTCACCGAGTATCGCAACCGACTCTGCCTCGGGCAGTTCGGATACCTGATGGAGCTTTTTCTGGATGGCGCGGGTGCGAACGCCGACCAGCTTATCCAGCTCGCCGCTGGTTTGCTCCAGACGTTTCTGAGCCGAGGCCAGCACATCCCCGAAGCGGTTGAACTCGGTTTTTACCGCCCCTAATACCGACCACACCTCGCCCGAGCGCTTTTGGATGGCCAGTGTTTTAAAGCCCATCTGCAGGCTGTTGAGGAGGGCGGCCATGGTGGTGGGTCCGGCAATATTGATCTTATATTTGTTTTGGAGGGTCTCCACCAGCCCGCAGCGGATGGCCTCGGCATACATCCCCTCCACCGGCAGGAACATAATGGCGAAATCAGTGGTAGTGGGGGGAGATATGTATTTCTCATTGATGGAGCGGGCAAAGCTTTGAACAGTGGCCACGAAGTTGGCTCTTGCCAGCTCCACGGCGTCCCGGTTGCCCTCGTCATAGGCGTCGATCAGGCGGGAGAAGGCATCGACCGGGAATTTGGCGTCGATGGGCAGGTAGACGGTGCTGCCGTCCCCGGGCAATTTTACCGCATAGTCCACCCGCTCGCCGTTTTTCTTTAAGGAGAGCTGGGCCACATACTGGTCGGGGGAGAGGATTTCCTCCAAAATGGCGCCCAGTTGGATTTCGCCCAGAGTCCCTCGGGTTTTCACATTGGAGAGCACTTTTTTCAGGTCGCCCACCCCGGCGGCCAGATTCTGCATCTCGCCAAGGCCTTTATAGACTTTCTCCAACTGCTCGGTAACGGCTTTGAAGGACTGCCCGATCCGGCTTTCCAGGGTCTTTTGCAGCTTTTCGTCCACAGTGGCCCGCATCTCGTCCAGCTTTTGATTGTTGTCCTGCTGGATGGAGGAGAGCCGGTTTTCGATGGTGGTGCGGATGTTTTCCAGCTTTTGTTCGCTTTGCATGGCCGAGCCCTTCAGCCGCTCGTCTATTTGGGTGGTGAGGTCGGAGAGGGTTCTCTGCAGGGTGGAAAGCCGCTGGGAAAGCTGCTCGGTCAGTTCGGCCAGCCGCTTATCCTGCAGGGCGCCTGCCTGCTTTTGGGCGTCTGCGATCATGTCCGACATCATCTTGATATTGGTCATCAGGGTCATGGGCAATTCCCGCCGCTGTTCTCTCAGTTCGCTTAACAGCTGCGCATTGGCTTCCTTTTGTTCGGCGCTTAACCGCTCGATTTTAGCTGCCGTCGCGTTTTTAAGAGTAAAATATAAGATTACAAAGCCCACCGGCAGCATAATGGCTGTCAGTATCGCCGCCAAATACTCCATTCAAGTATCCTCCGTTTTTTACTTTCTGTTGAATTTTTATGGTGTTTTATTTATAGTATAGGCCCGCCAGCTTCATCTCCTGGGTCAGAGAGATGGTGTAGGTGAAAACCTTTTTTTCGTATTTTGCCTTTACAATCACGAGCGCATATTTTTCCTCGGCTTTGTCTTTGAAACCCGACATGGTGATGGAGGAGATTTCCTGGAAAGCTCCGCCCTCGGCGATGCCGTCAAAAATCTCCTTGAAGGCTTCCTCCGTCAGGGCCTTCTTCATTTCATCGGTGGAGGTTTCGAGAATCTTTTCACTGTCCCGGCTATTGATATATCCGATAATGTCGGTTACCTTGGTCTTGATGGTTTCTTCATCGAAACCTTCGAATAAACGGGTTCCCCCGCAGGCTGTCAGCAGGACGCACAGCGCAAGAGAGAGGCAGAGAACCGTTACTTTACACAGAGAGATTTTTTTCATTT
>JAKOTC010000103.1 GCA_029776465.1 Bacillota bacterium | reverse complement strand
GTTCCGCAGGCCGGCGCCTTTTATGACAAAAAGCAGGGAGTGGCTTGACGGCCTCTCCCTGCTTGCGTATTTTAAGCCTTTTCTTTTTTCTTTATGAACTCATGGATGGCCTTTGCCGCCTGCTTTCCGGCGCCCATGGCCAGAATCACGGTGGCAGCCCCTGTGACCGCATCCCCTCCGGCATACACCCCGGTGAGGGAGGTGAGGCCGGTGTCTTCGTCCACAAGGATGCAGCCCCGCTTGTCGGTTTGCAACCCTTTTGTGGTCTGCTTTAAAATGGGATTGGGGGAGGTTCCGATGGCGATGATCACCGAATCCACCGGGAGGGTAAACAGGCTGTCCGGCTTTTCAACCGGCCTGCGGCGTCCGGAGGCGTCCGGCTCGCCCAGTTCCATCTCCACACATTCCATTCCGGTTACCCAGCCGTTCTCGTCCCCCAGAATCCGCACCGGGCTGCAAAGCATCTTGAATTGGATGCCCTCTTCCTTGGCGTGGTGGATTTCTTCTTTCCGCGCGGGCATTTCCTCCTCGCTGCGGCGGTAGACCACGGTGACGTCGGCGCCCATCCGTTTTGCGCAGCGGGCGGCATCCATGGCCACATTGCCCCCGCCCACCACGGCGACCCGGCTTGCTTTCATAATGGGGGTGTCAAATCCGTCCTGATAGGCTTTCATCAGATTGATGCGGGTGAGATATTCGTTGGCGGAATAAACGCCGTTCAGGTTTTCCCCCTCAATATTCATAAAGGAGGGGAGCCCCGCGCCGGTGCCGATAAAGACGGCTTCATAGCCCTGTTCCAAAAGTTCGTCCACCAGAACCGAGCGGCCGGCCACCACGTTCAGCTGAATTTTAACGCCCTTTTCCTTCAGCTTCTCAATCTCTGCGGCCACAATCGCCTTGGGCAGGCGAAACTCGGGAATTCCGTAAACCAGCACGCCCCCCGCCTGATGGAAGGCCTCGAAGATGGTGACATCATATCCCAGCCGGGCCAGGTCGCCTGCGCAGGTCAGCCCCGCAGGTCCCGCGCCCAGAATCGCCACCCGGTGTCCGTTGGAGGGCGCCGGTTGGGCCTTGTCAAAGAGATGCTCCATTGCCCAGTCGGCTACAAAGCGCTCCAGCCGGCCGATGCCCACAGGCTCCCCTTTGATGGCCCGCACGCATCGGGCTTCGCACTGATTCTCCTGGGGGCAGACCCGGCCGCAGACCGCGGGCAGGGAATTGGTCTCCAGGATTTTCTCATAGGCTCCCCCAAAATCTCCTTTTTTGACCATTTCAATAAATTCGGGAATTTTGACATTGACCGGACAGCCGGAGACGCAGGGCTGATGCTTGCAGTTTAAGCAGCGCATCGCTTCCTGTTTTGCCATCTCCTCGGTGTATCCCAGAGCGACCTCTTTGAAATTTTTGTTTCGCTTTTCGGGGGGCTGCTCCGGCATGGGGGTTTTCTTGTTGATATCCATTATTTCATGCCCTCCATTCTGCAGGCATGGTTCTCCAGCGACTGGCGTTCCTGATGGGAGTACATTTTCGAACGGCGAATGGCCTCGTCAAAATCCACCAGATGGCCGTCAAAGTCGGGACCGTCCACACAGGCAAATTTGGTTTGCCCGTCCACGGTCAGACGGCAGCCGCCGCACATCCCGGTTCCGTCAATCATCACCGGGTTCATGCTGACAATGGTTTTGATATTGTATTTTTTGGTGAGCAGGCTGACGAATTTCATCATCACCAGCGGACCGATGGCGATTACCCTATCATAATCTGCACCGGCCAGAATCAGCTCCTCCAGCTTATTGGTGACCAATCCCTTTTCTCCGGCGCTTCCGTCGTCGCTCATCAGGAAAAAGCGGGTGGAGCAGGCTTTCATCTCCTCCTCCAAAATCACAAAGTCCTTGCTGCGGAATCCGGCGATCAGATCCACCTGGGCACCGGTCTGAAAAATGGCCTTGGCCTGGGGATAGGCAATGGCGCAGCCCAGACCGCCGCCGATGACAGCCACCCGGGAAAAGCCCTCGGTTTCCGAGGGGCTTCCAAGGGGCCCGACAAAATCGGAAATATAGCCGCCCTCTTCCACCTGGGAAAGCAGCTTTGTGGTTTTGCCCACCACCTGAAAAATGATGGTGACGCTGCCCTTTTCCCGGTTATAGTCGGCAATGGTGAGGGGGATCCGCTCTCCCTGCTCGTTGACCCGCAGGATAATAAACTGTCCCGGCAGGCACTTTCCGGCCACAAAAGGCGCCTCAACTTCCATTAATACCACTTGACTGGTCAGAGGTTGCTTTTTTAAAATACGATACATGGGGGTCACCTCGCTTAACTGGGCTGTCTTGCAGGAATTTTAAGGTTTGATAATCTAATTTTTTTACAGCCTGCCTCTATTATACTATGAGGATGCAAGCTTTTCAACACCTCCCTGCAAGTTTGGCCGGTTTAAAAACATCCGGCTTTTCTTTTTTGCGCAAATTGATATAGTTATAACAATGTTTTTTCCATTTCCCTTTTTCGCGCCTGTTTTTAAAATGCGGGAAAAGTTTTAAGGGACTGCATTTTTGCTGAAAAATGAGTAACAAATTAGCGGGTTTTAAGGCAGAAGGGAGGGAATATAGAAAGCACACCAGATCTATCTGGTGTGCTGATTTTTTTCACATGCAGAACACTATCCCGGACTCAGCGTGTTGGGCTTAACCCTATCCGATTTCCTGATTTTCAGAACTGTCAAATTTTACCTTCCATAAGGTTGAACCGTTATCTCCGGTATATTCGGGGATCATCCAATCCGGGTTTTGATAATAGATCCAGTCGCCGGCAATGTTGTATTTGTCTCCCCAGAACTCCAACACCTGAATAGCATCGGAACCATCGGTTTTTATTTTGTTAATTTTAGTGTTATAATCTCTGGACAAGTAAAAAAGTCTGGGATGAGCCGCAAAATGGACAGATGTTTTCCGAGTCGGGAATTTGGCTGCCGCATTTGAAACAGTTCATGATTACCCTCCCTTTACTATAACATAATATGGATAAATCATCATAATAATATCATATATTAGAAAAGCAAGCAACCTGTCGAGCAAAATTGTCCAGTCAAAACGCCGCCGCAAGAGTTGATCCTTGCGGCGGCGTTTTTATACGTTTTAAAAGTTAGATAACAGGTCAGCGGATGACTTCTCTCAGCCGGGCAATCGAGTCCTCCAGAGGCTGGCCGGGGATGAAGAGGCCGGAGGAACCGGCCACGAAAAGATCGGCGCCTGCCTGGCGCATCAAAGCGGCGTTCTCCAGATTGACATTTCCGTCTACCTCGATTTCGACGGCATACCCGCCCGACTCCAGCTGCTGCTTCAAAACGGCGATTTTCTGCAGGGTTTGGGGCACCAGCTTCTGGCCGGCATATCCCGGATTCACCGTCATAATCAGCACCACCCCCACATCCTCCAGCACGTTTTCCAGCATGCAGAGGGGAGTGGCCGGGTTGAGAGCGACGCCCGGCGTGGCCCCGGTGGCTTTGATTTTGGCCAGAACCCGTTGGAGGTGGTGGGTGGCCTCCTGATGAACCACCACAATATCCCCCTTTTGAGGGGAAAAGACGTCAATCCAATTCTCGGGCTTCTCTACCATCAGGTGGATGTCCATGGGAATGTCGGTGATCTCTCGGAGGGCATTGACATAGTCCGGCCCCAGGGTGAAGTTGGGGACAAAATGTCCGTCCATAATATCAATGTGGAGATATTCCACCTCTCCGTTTTCCAGAATTCTTACGTCGTTTTCAAGCTGAGCAAAGCTCGCGCACATCATGGATGCGGAAATTTTACCGGGCATGTCAAATCCTCCGTTGCATTTTTTATATCTCTTTACACCATTATACCAACTGTTTCCCGTTTGCACAAGTAAGGAAAAAAATCAAAAATTTTATCAAAATTTCGGATAGAAGAAGTTACAATTGATGTAAAGTTTTACTATAATGGAATTAGGAAAAAAGAGAGGCGGAGTGATGGTTTGAAGCAAATACGGTTTGGCATTGTCGGATGCGGTGTGATTTCCGACTGGCATGCCCGTGCCATTGGTGAGATTGAAGGCGCGGTTTTGACCGGGGTCACCGACATTCGGCAGGAGTCCGCCCATGCCTTTGGGCAGAAATACGGGGCCAAAGCTTTTGCCACCCTGGAGGAGCTGCTGACTTCCGACATTGACGCGGTTTGCATCTGTACCCCCAGCGGGCTGCACGCGTCTCAGGCCATTCAAGCGGCAAACTCAGGCAAGCACATTGTCCTTGAAAAACCCATCGGCATCACCGCCGAGCAGCTGGACGGGCTGGAGGAAGCGGTGGAACGCAACGGGGTCAAGCTTTGCGCCGTTTCCCAGTACCTGTTTTCTCAGGCCATGGAGCAGGCCAAGCAGGCGGTGGAGAGCGGGCGGCTGGGAAAGCTGATCCTGGGTGACATCACCATGAAATTTCTGCGCACCCGGGAATATTATCAAAGCTCCTCCTGGCGGGGCACCTGGGCGATGGACGGCGGAGGCGCTCTGATGAATCAGGGGATTCACGGGGTGGGGATGCTGCTGTACCTGATGGGGCCGGTCAAAAGAGTGACCGCCCATGTCAGAACCCTATACCATCAAATTGAGGTGGAGGATACCGCGGTGGCTCTGCTGGAGTTTGAAAACGGTGCGCTGGGTCATATCGTGGGCACCACCTCGGTATATCCGGGCTACCCACGAGTGCTGCAGGTGACCGGGGAGAACGGCACCATTACCATCACGGAGGATCAGATTACCGGATGGCGGCTGAGGGACGAGCCGGAGGAACGGCTGAGTGCCGGTAAGGTGACCGATACCTCCAGCGTTCCCACCAACTTCGGCATTGAGGGACATAAAAAGCTGATCGAAGATTTTGTCCATGCTGTTTGGGAAGACTGCCAGCCCAAGATCGATCTGAAAAAGGGACGGGAAGCGGTGGATTTGATTCTGGCTATTTACGAGTCCTCCCGGACAGGGAAGACGATTACACTGTAGAATACAATGATAAAGGGGTTTTATCTATGAGTCTTGCTCTTTTGGGCGGCGAAAAAGCCGTTCGGTTGGATTATGAAAAGGTGGGCAACCGCCCGCTGGTGGATGAAAAATCCCGGGCTGCCGTTAACGCGGTTCTGGACAGCAACAAGTTGTCCATGAATCCCATCGTGAGGGAGTTCGAAAAGAAATTTGCGGATTACATAGGGGCTCAATACGCCCTCGCCATGAACAACGGAACCGCCACCCTCAACAGCGCCGTCTGGGCAGTGGGGGTTGAGCCGGGGGATGAGGTGATTGTGCCCTCCTACACCTTCTGGGCCACGGTGGTGCCCATTCTTTCGGCGAGGGGCGTCCCGGTTTTCTGCGAGGTGGACCCGGAGACCTTCACCCTGGATCCCGCCGATATCGAGAGAAGAATCACCCCCAGAACCAAGGCGATCATGGTGGTGCATGTCTGGGGATGCCCCGCCGATATGGACGCCATTATGGCGATTGCCAAAAAGCACAACCTGAAGGTGATTGAGGACTGCTCCCACGCCCACGGAGCCACTTACAAAGGCAAAAAAGTCGGCACTATCGGGGATGCGGGCTGCTTCTCCATGCAGGATACCAAGCTTCTCTGCGCAGGCGAAGGCGGCGTCTTTGTCACCAACGACCGGGATGTGTATGAACGGGCGGTGGCATACGGCCATTACGAGCGGATTCGCGAGCTGCCCCCCGACTCCCCTTATAGCAAATACACCCTGACCGGCATGGCATATAAATACCGGGTTCATCCCCTGGGCATCGCTGTTGCCAATGTGGAGCTGGATCGTTTGGACGAGCGGAATGAGATCCGGGACAGTCAGGGCAAGAGGCTGGAGGATGAAGTGGCAAAACTGGGTTTCATCCGACCGCAAAAGGTACCGGAGGGAGCCAGAAGGGTCTATGCCTATCACTATGTCCGGTATGACGCCTCCAAGCTGGGCGGACTTAGCCTGAATACCCTGCTGAAGGCTGTCAGCGCCGAGGGGGTTCTCTGCGGAACCTGCGGGTACGGCCGTTTGCACTACGCGCCGATTTTTGTAGAGGGCGGACCCTATCACGACTGCGGGCCGGCGGTACCCGATCTCAGGCTTCCGGTGACCGAGGCCTTGGGAGAGGATACCTTTATGATGGCACCCCGCTTTGAGAATATCTGCCCCGAGCTGGTGAATCAATACATAGAGGCCTATTACAAGGTGTTGGAAAACCTGGATGCGCTGATCACCTATGAAAAAGAGCTGGGGGTCACCACGACCCAGGAGAACACCGGGCGGAGCATTAATCTCTTCCGCTGAGCCGCTTTGACCGCCGCACGCCGCCGCCCCGGCAACATGAAATGTTGCCGGGATGAAATGGGGGGCCCATTTCATCCCGCCCAAGCCGAAGGCTTGGGGCGGGGCGGCGGCTTTGTCCGGCTTTCCGGCGGCTGCCAGTGATATATGCAAATAAAATAGAAACTCCCCGCTCCGGTCGGCTGCGTAACACAGTTGACTAAGCTGGGAGTTTATATATGCTGATTTTTTTGATATAAAAAAGCGTTGCCTTTCTTGCCCACCCGGGCCACGGCGCCCATATGGTACAGCACATTCAGGGCTGTCTGGGCGGCCGAGCGGGAGAGGCGGGCGGCTTTTGCATAGTCCCCGGAGGAGAACCTTTCTTCCAAACCGGGCGGGATCAGCTTTTGGTAATCGGCCGGACATTCAATGTCCACCTCTCCCAGCATGCGGATGGGGATTCGGTCGAATCGGGAGGAGCCCTTCTTTTTGTCCGGGCTCCAGCCGTTCAGGCTTCGGATTTCCTCCACCTCCAGCAGGGCGATGGTCAGACTGAGGTTGGGATGGCAGAGCCGGTCTTTGATTTTATAAAGCTCGGGGAGGATTTCATAAGGCACTCCCGTGCGGGGGGATTTGCGCCGGGCGAACAGCTCCCCTGTCTCCGGGTCCATCCACTGCAGGTATTTGATTTGCGCAACGGGATAGACCACCCGAACCCGCCCAACCTCCAGAAAGCAGTCCAGCTTCCGGCGCAGCCGATTGAACTGGCGGGTTTGGATTTCGATAATGCCCTTTTCCCCTACAATGTCGGCCACAAAACCCCCGATCTTGGCCTCGTGGCTGTCGGAGTAGGGCTCATAGTAATATTTCAGCGCCGCATGCAGGGATTTTTCCCCCAAGCGGCCGATTCCCACTTTCAGGGCCTCCGCTCGAGCCTTGATGCAGGCCTCCTCAAACCGGATGTTGTCCATAATTAAGGAAGCAGGTTGAAGTCGGCCAGAATCCGAAGCATGGTCAGACGGGCCCGGGCATAGGGAACAAACCGCATCAGACGATTCTCCGAGGGCATTCCGATTTCCGCCAGCCCGGTGGGACAGCCGAGGGAGGTAAGCAAAGCCTCAAGCTCTT
>JAKOTC010000102.1 GCA_029776465.1 Bacillota bacterium | reverse complement strand
TGGAGTAAACAAAACAGCCCATCCGGTCAAACTTGGCCTGTCGAACAAATTCGGCCAGTTCCTCAAAAGAGGCCTTGTCCTCGGTTGGAAACCCGACAATAAAGGTGGTTCTCAACACCACACCGGGGATTCTGTTGCGGATCTTATCAATCAGCGCCAGATATTCCTCGGCGCTTCCCCGTCTGTTCATAGCCTTTAACACTTTGGCGCTGGCATGCTGCAGGAGCAGATCAATGTATTTAACAATCTTCTCTTCCTCTGCCATCACATCCAACAGCTCGTCTGTAATCCGGTCGGGATAGAAATACAGGGCCCGCAACCAGACCAGCCCCTCCAGCTGACAAAGCTTTCTCATCAGCTCGGGCAGCATGGGTTTCCCGTAAAGGTCCTCCCCGTACCGGGTGGTATCCTGGGCGATCAGCACCAGTTCGCCATAACCCTGGGAAATGAGGTCTTTAGCCTCCTCCAGAATGCTTTCCATTGTCCTGCTTCGGAAGGGTCCGCGAATGGAGGGAATGGTGCAGTAGGTGCAATGATTATCGCACCCGTCGGCCACTTTGAGGTAGGCCATGCCGTCCTGGGTGGTAACAACCCGATCGCCTTCCAGCGAAAGCTCTTCAGGCTTGGATAAAAGCTCAACCGTTCCTCCTTGGGCTGCAATCTCAACCGCTTCCCCAATGCGGCTGTTGTTTCCGGGGGTCAGCACGCAGTTAACCTTGGGGATCTGTTCCCGGATCTCACTGCCATATCGTTGGGCAAGACATCCGGTAACCACAATACCTTTAATCCGCCCTTCTTTTTTCAGCTCGCCATACTCCAGGATGGTTTCGATGGCTTCTTCCTTTGCATCCTGTATAAATCCGCAGGTGTTGACAATCACCACCTCTGCGTCGGCTATATCCGTTACAATCTCAAAACCGCTGTCGTGAAGGCCGAAAAGCATCCGCTCAGCGTCTACCATATTCTTTGCACAGCCCAAACCGGCCATTGCTACTCTGATTCCCAAGTTGGTAACACGTCCTCACATTCAATATCATAATCTTCGCCCAAAACCGCACGGATATCCCCCATGCAATATCCGGCTCTTCTCAGGGCAAGAACCGTCTTTTTCAACCCATCCGGTTGATTGATCTTGCTGCGGTAGCGGCTCTCCAAAAGGCGCCGGATGTTCTCCCGAAGGTCGCATTCGGTTTCCTCCACCGCCTGTCTGGCGATGTCCCGCGCTATCCCTTCAGCCGCCAATTCATATTCCGCATGAACGGGAGAATGGAGCCGCCGGTTGATCAGCAGCTCTGCCCGCCCCCTGGCATATTCTAAGTCATTAATATAGCCGGCCCGCTCCATCTGATCTGCCACAACGCCGGCCACCTCATCCCCGCCCAGTTTACGGGTGAGGGATTTTTTGCTCATTCCCTGTCTTGAAAGAAGGTTGACCGCCTTCCGGCGGGCCGCTTGTTCTTTGCAAAAAAGGATCACCCTGTCCAACTCGTCCTGGCTGAGATTGTCCCCCGAACGTATGTTGGCCTGTCGAAGCACCGCGGCGGTGGTATGTAAAACCGGTTCTTCGTCTGCAATAACCGTGACGCCCTTTTTATGAAATTCCAGCCTGATCTCAGGCATCGTCATCCACCGAGATGTCAATATCCACCTTGGGCGCCGGTGCTGCATCCTTCTCCTTCAAAGCAGGCTTAATGCCGCCTTTGGCAGGTCTGGAGGCCTCCTTCAGTTTGCCCAAGTTTTCCCGGACAGCCGTTTCCAATTCGGCATACAATTCTTTGTTCTGCAAGATTCTCTCTTTGCAGTTGTCGCGGCCCTGCGCCAGCCGCTCCCCTTTATAAGAGAACCAGGCGCCGCTTTTCTGAACGATGTCAAGCGCTACGGCAGCATCCAAAATCTCGCCTTCACGGGAGATTCCCTTGCCGAACATAATATCAAATTCCGCTTCCCGGAAGGGAGGCGCCACCTTATTTTTGACGACTTTGGCCTTTACATGGTTTCCGATAATCTCCGTGCCCGACTTAATCGCATCCCCCGATTTACGGATATCGATACGAACGGAAGCGTAAAACTTCAAGGCCCGCCCGCCGGTAGTGGTTTCGGGATTGCCATATCCCCCTATCTTCTCACGGATCTGGTTAATAAAAATCACAATGCTGTTGTTGCGGGAGGTTACGCCGGCCAGTTTGCGCATTGCCTGAGACATCAGCCGGGCATGCAGACCCAGCACGGAATCGCCCATGTTGCCATCCAGCTCGCTTTGCGGAACCAGTGCGGCAACCGAGTCAACCACCACAACATCCACCGCTCCCGAACGTATCAGAGATTCGGTGATTTCCAGCGCCTGCTCGCCGTTATCGGGCTGGGAAATCAGCAAAGAGTCTATGTCAACCCCCAGGGCGGCCGCATACACCGGATCCAGCGCATGCTCGGCGTCAATAAAGGCCGCTTGTCCGCCGCTCTTCTGAGCCTCGGCCACCACATGCAGAGCCAGGGTGGTTTTACCGGAGGATTCGGGGCCGTAAATCTCAATAATTCTTCCTCTGGGTAGGCCGCCAACGCCCAAAGCAATATCCAAATTCAGCGAACCGGTGGGGATGGCATCAATCTGCATCCCGACGTTTTCGCCCAGTTTCATGATAGAACCTTTGCCGTATTTCTTTTCTATTTGAGCCAGGGCCGTTTCAAGTGCTTTTTGACGTTCCTCGTTTTGCATAGCCAACCCTCATTCATTAATTATATGATATTTGAATTATATCACATGAGAAACTTTTTCGCAACAGCCAAATCAAAGGCAATCGGCCGCCGAAAAACCTCTCCCTCCGGCGCTATTTTTATTTTTAATTGTGGACTTGCACGCTCCGCAGCCTTTCGGCATAAACTTAGAAAACAATGGTTCTATCATCTGATAGCACAAGCCGCGGAAATTGTTGCCCAGCGGCTTTAGAAGTGTTGCTCAGCATTTCTAAACCATGGCCAAAGATTAGGGGGGAACCGGATGATCTTCAGTTTTATGGGATACTCTCTGCTCCAGCTTCTGTTTTGGGCATTACATATTCAAAACAAAAATGCTTTTCCGCCTCCGCTGCCCCATCACCAGGAACAGGAATACCTCAAATTGTCTACTGAAGGTGACATTCAAGCCAGAAACCGTCTGATTGAACACAATCTCCGTCTGGTTGCCCATATCGCCAAAAAATACTCCGTCTGTCCCGGTGATCAAGACGAGCTGATTTCCATTGGCACCATGGGGCTGATTAAAGCCATTCAAAGCTATCGCCTGGACAAGGGCGTCCGCTTCTCTACCTATGCCTCCAAATGCATCGCCAATGAGATTCTGATGCAGTTTCGCAGCCAAAAAAAGTGCGCCGGAGATATTTCCATCAACGAGCCCATAGAAACCGGGCACAGCGGTTCACCGGTTACCATTATGGACACCCTTGCATCCGACGACACCATCACCGATGATGTGGATTTGAAAATCAAATCGGAAAAGCTCTATCAATTCATGGAAGGATTGGATCCCCGGGAGAAAAAAATCATTCTGCTTCGATACGGTCTCCATGGCGGGGAACCTATGTCACAAATGGAAATTGCCAATCAGCTTGGCATCTCCCGTTCCTATGTGTCCCGCATTGAGAAGAAAGCCGTGGAGTATCTTCGAAAGCAATTTAAAAAAGGAGGGGGCTGACCATCCCGCTCCTATTTGTTACTTTTCACCAATTTTGATGTTTTAATATCAAATTTTTATCTGGTTAACTGAAAATATTAACCAATAGTTTCCCCTTGCTACTTGACAATTTGCACGAATCCGGATAAAATAGTTGTGTATGTTTATGCAGACGGCATCCCAGTCTGCATAAAATTCAATATATAGGAGGAATAAAGTTTGCAGGAAGTCGTCATCGGCGTGGTTGTGGGAATAATAAGCTTGGCCGCCGGCTCGGGGCTGGGCATTTTTATAACCGAAAACAAACACAAAAAAATTGAAGCAGAAAATCAGGCAGCCATCATCTCGGCTAAAAATATCGTCGCAGAAAGTGAGGCC
>JAKOTC010000101.1 GCA_029776465.1 Bacillota bacterium | reverse complement strand
GGCGGGGAAGGTGTCCCTTCCCCACACCCTTTCCCTGTTTCATCCCAACCCCTCAGCAAAACTGCCCCTGTCGCTCACTCCTTCGCCTTTCAACTCTAAAATGGCTGGGCGCACTGCGCCCCTTCTGCAAAATCATCCCCACCGCTTGCCCATTTGCCTTTCACGCTTTTTTGTAACCCACCTCGGTTTGCATTTCTTTTAAATATGGCTGGGCGCCTGCGCCCTGCGAAGCCGGTCAAGCGGGCAACTCATCTATCCTATCTGAATAAAGCCAAAATCAAAAGGGCGGAACACATCCGCCCTTTGTTATCAGCCATCCACCCACGCGGGCAGAATTTTTAGTTTATATCAAAACTTCAACGCGACCTGGGTGCAGGCTCAGCCTGCCGCGACCTGGGTGCAGGCTCAGCCTGCCGCTTGTTGACGGCGCTGACCACTGCCCGAAGGGAGGACTTCGAGACGTTGGAGGAGAGCCCGCAGCCGGTAGTGATTCTGCCGTCGGTCCCCTTCACCTGAACATAGGCCATGGCCATAGACTTGGTCCCCCGGGTCATGGCGTGCTGGCTGTAGAGCACAATCTCCAGCTTCTCGTCCACGATGGCGTGGACGGCATCCAGGAAGGCATCCAGCAGACCGATGCCCCGCCCCCGGATAGTCCGCTCTCCCTGCGGGGTATCCAGCACGGCGACCACCGCCGCCTGATCCATGCCCAGCACCTCCTCCTGATAGGACTTGAGGCAGAGGGGCTGAGTGATATTGATATACTCCTGCTTGAAGAGGGTAAAAATCTCGTGGGGCAAAAGCTCCCTATGCTGGGAATCGGAGATCCGAGTACAGATTTTGCTGAACTCGGCGGCCACCTCCTTGGGCAGCATCAGGCCGTTGCGATGCTCCAGGATATAGGCCACCCCGCCCTTTCCCGACTGGCTGTTGATCCGGATAATGGGCTCATAGCTGCGGCCCACATCGGCAGGATCCAGGGGCAGATAGGGCACCTCCCACCGTTCGGGATGCTCGGCCTGCCGGGCCATCCCTTTTTTAATCGCATCCTGGTGGGAGCCGGAGAAGGAGGTAAAGACCAGCCGCCCGGCGTCGGGGTGGCGCGGGGGGACCATCATGTGGGTGCAGTCCTCATAGACCTCCACCACCGCGTTCATATCCGAAAAATCCAGTCCGGGGTCAATGCCCTGAACATAGAGATTCATGGCGATATTTAAAATATCGGCGTTCCCCGTCCGCTCCCCGTTGCCGAAGAGGGTGCCCTCGATCCGGTCGGCCCCGGCCAGCAGACCCAGCTCGGCCGCCGCGGTGGCCGTCCCCCGATCGTTATGGGGATGGAGGCTGACAAGGATCTGAGGCCGCCAGCGGGTATGGGTGCAGAAGTATTCCACCTGATCCGCATAGTGATTGGGCGTGGCCATCTCCACCGTGTTGGGCAGGTTGATGATGGCCTTACGCTCCTCGGTGGGCTGCCAGACATCCAGCACGGCGTCGCAGATCTCCACGGCGAAGTCCGGCTCGGTACCCGAGAAGCTCTCGGGGGAATATTCCAGCATCCAGTTGGTCCCGCTGGTATCCCGGTCGATATAGTCCTTAATCATCCGGGCGCCCTGAACGGCCAGATCGATGCACTGCTGCCGGGAGAAGCCGAAGACCACATCCCGCTGAAGGGCGGAGGTGGAGTTGTAGAGGTGGATGATGGCGTTTTTGGCCCCCTTCAGCGCCTCAAAGGTGCGGGCGATGATATGCTCCCGGCTCTGGGTCAGCACCTGAATGGCCACATCGTCGGGGATCAGGTCGTTTTCGATGAGGGTGCGGGTCAGCTTGAACTCGGTGTCCGAGGCCGCCGGGAAAGCGATTTCGATAGTCTTGAAGCCCATGCTGACCAGAAACTCGAAAAAGCGCAGTTTTTGTTCCAGGCTCATGGGCACCTCCAGGGACTGGTTTCCATCCCGCAGGTCGCTGCTGGCCCAGATGGGCGCCTTGGTAATCACATGGTTAGGCCACTGGCGATTCTCCAGGGGTACCGGGGGCCCCGGCCGGTACTTGGCAAAGCCGGGCATATAACAGGTCCTGCTGCCCTCATGAGAAAATCCGGTCTTTGTTATCAAGTTTTTCGCTTCCATAGAAACCTCCCAATAAAAAAATGATACCAAACAAAAATGACCCCCGTCCCCCAAAACCGGAGACGAAAGCCAACTTCCGCGGTACCACTCCCATTCCTGCGCACAACGCAGGCTCTCACGGATACAAACATATCCTGCTTCTGTAACGGGAAGCCCCCGACCCGGCCTACCGGCAGATTCCTGCTTTGGGCGGGTATACTCCAAGGCGAGTTCGCGGGCCGTCCGATGCTGACTCTCACCCTCCGTCAGCTCTCTGAAATCCTTCGGCGCACTACTATTCCTCTTCACAGTATTTGGGTTATTCGGTTGTCACTTGGGTGTAATTTAGGTCAGTATAGCATAGATTGAAAATGTTGTCAAGAAAAATTTTACTATTATTTCATCTGCTCCTGCTTGACCGAATCAACATCATCCTTCATTTTTTCTTTGAAATCCGGGTCCTTCACCCTTTCATGCCCTGCGACGCCCCCTGTTTTTTGTTATATATTCCTTTTTTCATAAACAAATCATTATGCACTTTTTACCCGAGTTTTCAGATAGGTGGATTTTCGCGGCAATGAACCTCAAAAATCCTCTATATGAGTAATAGTGAAACCGTTTTTTCGAAAGGGATTTTGAATTTTATCCCACATTAAAATTTTGGCCCCGTTTTTAGAAAACGGGGCTTATTTGACAAGCCAAAGCCCCTGACTGCTCAGGGGCCTTATTCGGATTATTGGCAGGGCGACATCTCAGGTACCCTTTCGGGTGCGTCGGGAACCCATCATTGTTCTGTTTCTATGATAGAATTAAAACATACTGTGGGATGACGCCAAATGCAAATTTTTATGTACTTTATTTTTACGGTTATCTATTACTCAATAATTTCAGTTGCTCCTTTTGAATAGCAATTATTTTTTCACTGTTATCTAAAAGCTTTGCAAATCCGTTTAATAGTATGTTAAATATAACACCGGAAACAATTAATGAAATGCTGGCGACAAGCAATGTAACATTCATTTCATCGTATGACATTTCATTAAAAAAAGCAAATAAACAAATAACTCCGCAAATAATATTTAACCCTGTAATAAAAGTTCTCACTTTATGAATACTTTCGCTTTCATCGCAAACAATCGTTTTATCGGTTGAATTGGCATCTTGTCCGCAATATGGACATTTTTCAAGATAGTCAGAGAATTCTTTACTGCAGTTCGTGCAAATCATAAAAACGTCTCCTTCACTGTAATGTCAAACAAATCTTATCATAAATTTCACCAAATTTCAATGTGATAATAATATTTTTATTGTATATTTTTATACTCACTCTGCACACCGCACCTACTTCAAAATTCAAGCCAATATCCCGGTACTTTTCCACCGGTCTTAAAATCAGCTCGTCAAAATTTTCATGCCGCACCTTGACATAAGCCCCCGGGCCGACAAATTCATTTAAAACCATTCTACCAAAAAAAGCTGAGCTTTGCTCAGCCTCTTTTTATACAATGGTATGTCAATTGCCTAACAAATCGGAGAAATATATATTGGCAAAAACATCGGCCAGTTGAATAAAGGGTTTATTCGCCGAGTCAAAATACTGCACCTGAACCGAGTTATGCAAAACACCATTTAAAGTTAATTCAGTATTTAAATAATCCCCTTTCCCGCTCCAAAGAAGGGGACGGGAGTTTTTGTGCCGCCGCCGGACCTCCCTTCGATTCCCTTTAACAAAATTCCCATTGACTCCCTTTCCTTTCCTGGGGTACAATAATAGGAGAATATCACAATCGGAGGTGAACCCATGGGCCTTGCCAGTCTGAACCGCACCCTGACCCTGCTCTACCGCATTTTTGACAGCCGCCGAAGCACCGTTCCCCTGGTGCAGACGCCGCCCCAAAAGCCGGACTTTATCTTCACGGGGATCGACCAGCCTTTCCAGCGGGCCACCCCCGAGTCCCAAAACATCCCCTCGGATTTAATCAACGAGCTGGTTCAACAGCTTGCGGAGAGCAAATCCATACACATTCAGGACCTCATGATCCTGCGCAACGGCAAGGTGATCTGCGAAACCGCCTTTGGCGGGCAGAGTCTCTCCGTCTGGAAAACCACCTTTTCCGCCTGCAAAAGCGTCGTCTCCCTGGCTGTGGGCATCGCCCTGGACGAGAAACGGATCAGCCTGGAGGATAAAGTGGTGGACTTCTTCCCCGACCAGGTCACGCCGGTCAACCGGCTGGTACATAAAAACCTGACCATCCGCCACCTGCTGACCATGACCTCCGCCGTCCTCTTCAGCGAGGCCGACTGCATGACCCGTTCCGACTGGGTGCGGGGATTTTTGTCCTCCTCCGTCAAAGGGGAGCCGGGCAAAACCTTCAATTATAACAGCCTCAATACCTATATGCTCTCCGCCATCCTCTGCAAGGTGACGGGGGGCAGCCTCTGCGATTATCTCAACCCCCGTCTTTTTGCCCCCCTGGGCATCACCAACTATTACTGGGAGACCTGCCCCAAGGGGATTGAAAAGGGCGGATGGGGACTTTATATCCTCCCCGAGGACCTGGCCAAGCTGGGCCAGCTGGTTCTGAACCGGGGCGTCTGGATCGGGCGCCGGATCATTTCGGAGGAGTATCTGGACGAGGCCTGCTCCTCCCAGATGAAGCCCCCCGAGATTTACGGGGACTATGACTACGGCTATCAGATCTGGTCGGGGCGAAGCGTCCGCTCCTTCCTCTTCAACGGGATGTTCGGCCAGAATATGCTGGGATTCCCCGAGAGCGGCATTTTGGTGGTCGCCCACGCGGGAACCTCCACCACCTTCCAGCAGAGCGGTTTTTTCACCCTGGTCAACCGGTACCTCTCCGCTCCCTTCGACACCCCCCTGAATGAGGACCCTGAAGCCTATGCCCGGCTCAGGGCTACCCTGCAGAGCCTGCAGCCCGCTCCGGCGCAAAATCCTTCTCTTGTCAATCCCCCTCCCAAGCCCCGCTGGTGGCACCGCTTCACCCGGTCCGCGCCCGTCCAGCGGTCAGCCCAGCCCCCGGCGCCTCCCAAGCTGCCGCCTCAGACCCTCGCCCTTTCGGGCAAAAGCTTCGAGGCAAAGGAAGACTCCGCCGCCTCTCTGGGCCTTTTCCCCATGATGATGCAGGTCCTCCAGAACCGCTACACCAAAGGGCTCCTCTCCATCCGCTTCGAGCGGGAGGAGGACAGCTTCCGGGTGATCTATAAGGAAAAGGGCGCCGAGCATATCCTGCCCCTGGCCTTCGGGCCTCAGGGCGAGCCGGTCCCCACCCTTACCCGGCTGGACCTGCAGGGCGAGCCCTATCTGGCCTCGGTCTCGGGCCGCTTCTCCGCCGACGAGGACGGCAACATGGTCCTCATCCTCCGGCTGGATTTCATCGAGACTCCCTTCACCCGCTTTCTTAAGCTGTATTTTACCGAGGAAGGGCTGCTGCTGCGCCAGCTGGAAAACCCCGGCAAGGGATTTATATTGCAGTATGCCGAGTATGTCAAGGAGGAGATTGTCCGCTATCCGGTGATCGGTCCCGCCCTCAATAAGCTGGACCCGGATTTTTTGCGGTATAAGATCGACCGCATCTTTACCCCGGAGATTTATCTCGCTCCCCAAATCCCCTCCCTCCCGGCGCCGCAGGAAACCGCTCCGGCCGCCTCCCCCGCCGTGGCCCTCGAGGGCTGACGCCGCCTTCACCGCCGGACAGCGCTCTGCGCCGCCCTCATCCCAGCGGTGCGCGGGCGCCCGAAATCGCCGCCCACCCCCGCAAAGCGGCTATCCGAAGCTGCCCCTCCCCCCTTTGAAAATCTCCTGCCCCTCCCGGCGCCGCTCCCCTGCGTCTATCCCATCACTAAATAAAAAAGCCCCAAACCGGGGCTTTTTGTATTGTAAAGGGCGGATTTCAAGCCTTCCCCAGAAAAGAAGTTTCCTCATCTTTTCAGCTGAACCCAGTTGGTTGCCACCCCAATGACTTTTTTACAGGTACTTTTCTTGCGTTGTGCTTTAG
>JAKOTC010000100.1 GCA_029776465.1 Bacillota bacterium | reverse complement strand
GATTAAATCAACCATGCGTATAAACTTCATCCAAATCATCCACAATATTTTTAATTTAAAAAACGGGAGGATATTATGAAAACAACATCTCAATTTATGAACATGGACGGCGGAACAGGGGAGAGGCGTTCACTCCAGCACGAGACACGTCAGGCCAAAACGAAATCAATGAAAACCAATGAAAAAACTCAAAAAAGCCAGATTAATAAAGCACCGACGAGTTAACTTAGCTAAAACGGGTCGGGTTGTTTCTCTTGACCTTTCCTGACTTTTAGGCCCCGTTGCGATTTACAAATTTTTGTCATATAATATTCACAGAAGGTCAAAGATGGTCAAAGTCAAAGGAGCGTGATCTTGTGACTTTAAGCGATCGTATCGCCGCAGAGATCCTGCGAATGCTGGAACTGTCGGACGGAATCATGGAGATTCAGCGAAACAGTCTCGCCAGCATGATGGGCTGTGTTCCAAGCCAAATCAATTACGTCATCACCTCCCGCTTTACCCCCGAACATGGGTTCCTGGTGGAAAGCAGAAGGGGCGGCGGCGGTTATATTAAAATTACCCGTATTAATTCTCCTCATATAGGGATGCATATCGTCAACTCCATCGGCGATTCTCTGGATATGCAAAGCCTTCGAGCTATTTTAGAAAGTTTGGCCGGATTTGGAATTGTAGACCCGCCCAAAGCCCGGATGATTCTATCCGCTGTGTCCGACCGGGCTCTCCAGCCCCTGGATCCGATGATGCGTGATACATTGAGAGCCTCGATTTTTAAACAAATATTGCTTGCCGTACTCGACAGTAACGAAGATAGTAACCGAGAGCAGCGTTTTGAGAAAGGATGATTTTTAATGCTGTGCGAAAACTGTCACAAAAACGAAGCCAATACCACGGTAACCCAATTTATCAACGGAGACATGAGCGTCTCTCATCTCTGCAGCGAATGCGCCTCCAAATTAGGCATGGATTTTTCTTTTCCCTCTCTGAACAATATGCTGAGTAACTTTTTTACCGATTTTGCCCCATTCGCTGCCCGCCCCGTAGCCCGCTGCTCTCTATGCGGCGCGAGCTATGAGGAATTTGCCAGAAGCGGAAAGGCCGGGTGCGCCAACTGTTACACCACATTCTATGACCAGCTGCTTCCCTCTCTTCAACGGATACACGGAAAAACCCGTCATAACGGAAAAATCCCCGGATCTTCCGGAAATCGGGCAAGAATTATAAACAAAATCGAACAATTAAAAATGCAGCTCAACGATGCTATCAGCAAGCAGGAGTTTGAGGAGGCAGCCAAATTACGCGACCAAATTAATGCCCTTGAGAAGGAGGCTTCTGACAATGGAAAAGAACTCTAAAGTTTGGTATCAGGCCAACGGGCCCGAAGGGGACGTGGCCGTCAGCACCCGGATCAGACTGGCCAGAAACCTGAAAGACATTCCGTTCCCAAACCGGTTGAGCAAAGCAGGACTCTTAGAAGTCGCCAGACGGGTGGATGAAGCCTTGGCCTCTGCCTCCGCGGGGCTTTATCAGGAATTTAACCGCATCGACATGGAATCGCTAAATGATTACCAGGCAATGGCCATGGCCGAAAAAAGGCTGATCAGCCCCGAGTTTGCGATTAACAGGGAGGGCAGAACCCTCTTCCTTAAAAAAGACGGCTCGGTTTCCATCATGATCGGAGAGGAAGACCATCTGAGAATTCAGGTGATGACTCCCGGCTTTGATCCCAGCCCCGCCTATGACCTGGCCGATAAAATTGATACATTATTAGACGAGCGCCTGGGGTTTGCCTTTGATGAGCGCTTGGGTTATCTCACAGAATGTCCTACCAATCTGGGAACCGGGCTGAGAGCCTCGGTAATGCTCCATCTGCCCGCATTGCGTTCCAACGGAATGATCAACCGCTTGTCTGAGACAATCTCCAAGCTGGGGCTGACCATCCGGGGTGCCTATGGCGAGTCCTCCGAAGCCGCCGGGGCATTCTATCAGATTTCCAACCAGATTACCCTCGGCATATCCGAAAAGGGCGCCATCAACAACCTGATTTCGATTGTCAAGCAATTAATCTCTCAGGAACGGCAGACCCGCAAAAGCATGGCCGGAAACGAAAAAAATCTGGATCAGATCTGGCGCTCCCGCGGAATCCTCTCCACCGCTCGCCTGCTGGAAAGCAAGGAGCTGATTGAACTGGTGTCCAATCTGCGGCTTGGAATCGCCTTGGGATTGTTTGATGATTTGGATCCTTCACTACCCAACCTGATATTATCCGAGACAGGAGCAGCAACTCTGATGGATCGTCAAAAATCCGTATTACAACCGAATCAGAGGGATAAGCTAAGGGCAGAAATCACCAGAAAAATTCTGGCCTCCTGAAAGGAATGATGATATGTATTTATTTAACGGTTTTACCGAAAAAGCAAATAAGGCCTTAAACCTTGCCATAGAAGCCGCTCAAAGCATGGGGCATACCTATGTGGGCAGTGAGCATCTGCTGATAGGTCTCTGTGCCGAAGGAACGGGGTATGCCTCCATCACCCTTTCTGACCGGGGGCTTACCGCGGAAAACGTTGCCAAAGAAGTGCGGCAAACCGTGGGAAGCGGAATGCCCACTAAACTGACACCCGCCGACCTGACCCCTCGCTGCAAACGGATTGTAGAGATGGCGGTTGCGGTGGCCCGTGCAGCCGGCAGCAATTTTGTCGGCACCGAACATCTGCTTATTGCCCTTATTGATGAAGGCACCAACATGGGATTGGGCATTATGCAGGAAGCGGGAATTGACCCCGTTGCTTTGAAAAACGAGCTGACTTCGGGAAATCCCGAAATGCGAAACGAATCCCCCTCTTTTTCCGGTCCCAGTTTTTTGTCCCCCAACCCTCCCACTCCCGAAAAAAGGGGAGGCGGGAATACTCCAACCCTTTCCCAATTCGGGCGTGATTTAACGGCCGCCGCTCGGGACGGAAAACTGGACCCGGTGGTCGGGCGATCCAATGAAATCGAGCGGGTGGTTCAGATCCTCTCCCGCCGCACCAAGAACAATCCCTGCTTAGTGGGAGAGCCCGGCGTGGGTAAAACTGCCATCGCCGAAGGGCTTGCTCAGCAGATTGTGTCCGGCATGGTCCCTCAAAACTTAAAAAATAAGCGGCTCTTCAGCCTGGACATCGGCTCGATGCTGGCCGGAACCAAATACCGCGGCGATTTTGAGGAACGCCTGAAAAAGGCCATGGAAGAGATCAAAAAAGCCGGAGACGTCATCGTGTTTGTGGATGAGCTTCACACGATCATCGGGGCCGGTGCCGCCGAAGGCGCCGTGGATGCCGCAAACATTTTAAAACCCGCCCTTTCAAGGGGTGAGATTCAAATCATCGGGGCCACCACACTGGACGAATACCGCAAACACATCGAAAAGGATGCCGCTCTGGAGCGCCGCTTCCAGCCGGTCACAGTAGGTGAACCCACCGAAGAAGACAGCATTGAGATTTTAAAGGGTCTGCGAGATCGGTATGAAGCCCACCACGGGGTTAAAATCACCGATGATGCCATCAAGGCGGCCGTGGAGCTTTCCGTGCGCTATATCGCCGACCGGTATCTGCCGGATAAAGCCATCGACCTGATCGACGAAGCCGCTTCCCGGGTTCGCCTGACAAATATGACCGAACCGCCGGATATCAAGGCGTTGGAGGAGCAGGTGAAGATGACGGCCGATGAAAAGAACTCGGCCATTAAGGCCCAGGATTTTGAAACCGCCGCCAAACTGCGGGACAGGGAAAAGCAGCTTCGGGCCCAGCTGGAGGCCCTGCGCAATAATTGGAACAATGCCAACACCAACCGTCACCTGGAGGTCGGCAAGGATGCCATCGCCCGAATCGTGGCTTCCTGGACGGGCATCCCGGTGGATGAGCTGACCAAGGAAGAAAGCGAACGGCTGCTACATCTGGAAGAGGTGCTACACAAGCGGGTGGTCGGGCAGAACGAAGCTGTTCAGGCCGTAGCCAAAGCGGTCAAGAGAGGACGCGCGGGCCTGAAAGACCCCAAGCGCCCCATCGGTTCCTTTATCTTCCTCGGCCCCACCGGCGTAGGTAAAACCGAGTTGAGCAAAGCCTTGGCCGAAGCTCTCTTCGGGGATGAAAACGCCATGATCCGGCTGGATATGTCCGAGTATATGGAAAAGCATACGGTCAGCAAAATGATCGGCTCGCCTCCCGGCTATGTGGGTTATGACGAAGGCGGCCAGCTGACCGAGAAGATCCGCCGCAAGCCCTATTCGGTGGTGCTGTTTGATGAGATTGAAAAGGCTCACCCCGACATCTTTAATACCCTGCTGCAAATGCTGGAGGACGGCCACCTCACCGACGCGCAGGGCAGAAAGGTCTCCTTTAAAAACACCGTCATCATCATGACTTCCAACGTGGGAGCAAACCTCCTGGTCGAGCGGAAGGGAAGCCTGGGCTTCTCCGCCGGGGATTCAACCGCCGAGGAAAAGGATGTTAAGCGCCAGGTGCTGGCTGAATTAAAAAAGTTCTTCCGTCCTGAGTTTTTAAATCGTGTGGATGACATCATTGTCTTCTCCAAGCTCAACAAAGCAGAAGTGAAGGAGATTGCCGGCAAGATGCTGGATACGCTGACCAAACGGGTAGAAGGGCTGGGTTATAAACTGGTCTACGATGAAGCCGCTCTGGACAAAATATCCGATGTGGGATTCGATCCGGTTTACGGCGCACGTCCCCTGCGCAGAACCATTCAGTCGGAGGTGGAGGATAAAATTGCCGAAGCCCTACTTGGGCAAAGTTTTTCAAAAGGCGACACCATTCTCTGCACGGTGGAAAATGACAAACTAATTATCAAGCCTGCCGGGAAAACGGAGTAATAATAAAAACTGCCGGGGTTTTCCCGGCAGTTTTTTATGGTATTCAAGCCTGGTTGCATAACAGATAGCATTTATCGATGATTACCTGCCGATTAGGCCATTCGTTCCTTTCGGTATATCATTTATGCCGTTTTATTTTGCACATCACGGTATGGCTTTAATAATATGTCAATACTCTCAGAAGCGGAAAGAGAACGGCTTCACGAAGGCTTTGCGCATTTGTCAATACTATTTCGCAGCAGTTTATAGTTTATTAAGAACATTTTCACAATCATCAATTCCCATGTGATTTTGATTTGATTTCGGATAAATTAATAAAGGTTCGAAAACGAACCAGTGCAAAAAGGAGGGTGTAGTCATGAGTAGAAAAAGTATTATGCCTGAAAGTCTTCGCACCGAGATTGCTAAGGAACTTAGCGTTTATGATATTGTGAAGTCGCAGGGCTGGCAGGCAGTTTCCGCCCGGGACTGTGGCAACATGGTAAAAAAGGCTATTGAGATTGCCGCCAGAAACGCTTCCAATACCCAGAGCTAACCCACTTTTATTGCATTGAAAGTAATAAAAGTACCGCGCCGGTAAAAACCGGTACGGCACTTTTTTAATTATCCTTCAACCATTAAGTTGCAGATGGCATTGGAAAATTCAACCGGGTCTTCGATGGACATGCCCTCAATCAGCAAAGCTTGATTATACAAAAGCTTGGCATATTCCTTTAACTTCTCGGGGTTGTTTTTGGCCAGATCTGCAAGCTTTTGGAATACCGGGTGCTCGGCATTCAATTCCAAAACCCGCTCTGCTTTGACCTTATTGTCACTGGGCAAAGCGTTGAGCACTTTTTCCATCTCCAGGGTCAATGCGCCTTCACTGGTTAGGCAGACCGGGTGGGATTTTAAACGGGGGGAAATCCGAACCTTGCTGACCTTTCCATCCAGGGCCTCTTTCATTTTTTCGAAAAGTTCTTTGTTTTCTTCTGCCTGCTCGTTCAGTTTCTTCTTTTCCTCCTCGGTTTCCAGACCCAGATCGCCCGAGGAAACAGACTTAAACTCCTTGTCCTCATATTTCATTAACATGCGGATAGCGAACTCATCCACATCATCGGTCATATAGAGGATTTCATAGCCCTTTTCCTTAACCAGTTCCGCTTGAGGTAGACGGTCCAGCTTGGCAATGCTTTCCCCGCAGGCATAATAAATGTATTTTTGGCCTTCCTTCATCCGGCCTACATATTCGGCCAGCGTTACCAGCTTATTTTCGGAAGAGGAGTGGAAAAGCAGAAGATCCTTCAACAGGTCCTTGTTGGCGCCAAAATTATTATAAACGCCAAACTTCAATTGCAGGCCGAAATTTTTGAAAAACTCTTCGTATTTTTCCCGTTCATTCTCCAGCATCTTGGAAAGTTCACTTTTGATTTTCTTTTCCAGGCTGTTGGCAATCAGCTTTAACTGACGGTCATGCTGAAGCATTTCGCGGGAGATATTCAAAGATAAATCTTGAGAGTCTACCAACCCGCGGACAAAGCTGAAATGATCGGGTAAAAGGTCCGGGCACTTTTCCATGACCAGAACACCGCTTGCATACAGCTGAAGACCCTTTTCATATTCCTTGGTATAATAGTTATAGGGCGCTCTGGCAGGAATAAACAAGAGCGCATCATAAGTAGCGCTGCCCTCGGTTTTGCTGTGGATCACCGCTAACGGATTTTCATAGTCAAAGAACTTGTCCTTATAAAAGTTGTTATAATCCTCCTGGGTGACCTCGCTTTTATTTTTTCTCCAAAGAGGAATCATGCTGTTCAAGGTTTCCTCTTCGGTGTAGGTTTCATATTCCTTATCATTATCAGGCTTGGGGCGGCTTTTTTCCATATCCATTTTGATGGGATATCGGATGTAATCGGAATATTTTTTCACCAGCATTTGAATGCGGTAAGGCTCTAAGAATTCGCTGTATCTTTCGTCTTCTGTGTCGGGCTTAATGTAAAGAATTACATCAGTTCCGGCGGTTTCTTTCTCACAAGGGGTGACGGTATAGCCCTCGGGGCCCTTAGACTCCCAGCGGAATGCTTCTTCTGAACCGAAGGCTTTGCTGATGACCTGAACCCTATCTGCCACCATGAAGGCAGAATAAAAGCCCACACCGAACTGACCGATAATATCAATATCCTCTTTGGCTTCGTTTTCCTTTTTGAAGGCCAGGGAACCGCTTTTCGCAATGGTGCCCAAATTGGCCTCCAGCTCTTCTTTTGTCATACCGCAGCCGTTGTCGGAAAGGGTAAGGATTCGGTTCTCTTTATCGATCTTGATGCGAATGGCAAAATCAGAGCGGGCCATTCCAACACTTTGATCTGTCAGCGAGCGATAATAAAGCTTGTCAATGGCATCACTGGCATTGGAAATCAGCTCGCGAAGAAAGATTTCCTTATGGGTATAAATTGAATTAATCATCAGATCCAGCAGTCGCTTGGACTCTGCTTTAAATTGTTTCACAGCCATACTGCTCTCCTTGTCCATCTATAATTTAGCACTCATCGGTTACGAGTGCTAAATTATTTTACCCCAAATCAAGGAAAAAATCAAGAGGCAGTAATCGAATTTTCTTTGAATAAAATAAACAAATCGGGAGGCTTTTCGCCTCCCGATTGAAAAATAAATTATTGCTTGATCCCGTTCAGATAGATCGGAAGAGTTTCCTGTGTATGACTGATAATCTTATAGGTTCTGTTTTCGGGCATACCCTGGTAGGAACCGGTTGTAGCGGTGGTAAAATAAATCCCGTCAGACTTCCGTGTGAATGTGATTTCGGTGACGGCGACCCTGCCTTCGCGGTACTCCAGGCTGGTTCCGTCGTCCTCATAGAGAGCGGCCTTTCCGCTGTTGCCTCCATACCAGTGCAGTTCGATTATCTCGGGAGTTCCCTCCAGATAAGGCTTGGGTTCTTCCATCGTCAAAATCGCGCCTTCCCGGACAAAAAGTCCGCCTCCTTTACCTTTCGGCGGAGTGTAGGTGAAGGTTTTTCCACCCTCCAGCTTTTC
>JAKOTC010000099.1 GCA_029776465.1 Bacillota bacterium | reverse complement strand
CCGCACTCGGGGCAGGACACGATGGGGATGGGTTCGCCCCAGTAACGCTGACGGGAGAAAACCCAGTCGCGCAGCTTATAGTTGACCTTGGAACGGCCAATGCCCTTCTCGGTCAAATATGCAATAATCTTTTTCTTGGCTTCTTCCACGGGCAAATCGTTGAGGATGTCCGAGTTGACCATGATGCCGGTTTCGCAGTCGGTAAAAGCCGCCTCCTCCACATTGCCGCCCTTGACCACCTCGATGATGGGCAGTCCGAATTTCTTCGCAAACTCCCAGTCACGGGTGTCGTGGCCGGGAACGGCCATGATGGCGCCGGTGCCATAGGTCATTAACACATAGTCCGAGATGAAAATCGGAATCTTTTTGCCTGTGACGGGATGGACGGCATCCACACCCTCCAGACGGACGCCGGTTTTCTCCTTGGACAGCTCGGTCCGTTCAAAATCCGATTTCTTGGAGGAGGCAACCTGATAGGCCTCCACTTCCTCCAGGTTGCGGATCCGATCCGCCCACTGGCCGATCATCGGGTGTTCGGGGGAGATTACCATATAGGTGACGCCGTAGATGGTGTCCGGACGGGTGGTGTAAACGGTGAGGACATCGCCGTACTCGGTTTTGAAATCGATCTCGGCACCCTCGGAACGGCCAATCCAGTTAATCTGCTGAGCTTTGACCCGATCGATATAATCCACGGTGTCAAGGTCTTTGATCAGCCGCTCGGCATATTCGGTGATCTTCAGCATCCACTGGCTTTTCACCTTGCGGACAACTTCGGAGCCGCAGCGCTCGCAGACCCCATCCACCACTTCTTCATTGGCCAGAACCACTTTGCAGCTGGTGCAGAAATTGACCGCCATCTCCTTTTTATAGGCAAGACCCTTCTCAAACATCTTGAGGAAAATCCACTGGGTCCACTTGTAATAATCCGGGTCGGTGGTGTTGATCTCTCTGGACCAGTCGAAGGACAAGCCCAGACTTTGAACCTGCGATTTCAGGCGGGCCACATTGTTTTTAGTGACAATAGCCGGATGAATTTTATTTTTGATGGCAAAATTCTCGGTGGGCAGACCGAAGGCATCCCACCCCATGGGGAAAAGGACATTATAGCCCTGCATCCGGCGCTTTCTGGCCACAATGTCCAAAGCGGTGTAAGGACGGGGATGGCCCATATGAAGGCCTGCTCCGGAGGGATAGGGGAATTCAATCAGCAGATAATAGGGAGGTTTTTCCGAGCCGGTGACGGCTTTAAAAGTCTCCTCCTCTGCCCATTTTTTTTGCCATTTGCTTTCTATTTGAGCAAAATCATACGTCATTCGTTTTCACGCCTTTCAATCGCCTAAGCGAAGGTATTTATTCTAACGACCATCGTTTATTCATTGGGCTCTTCATACTTCAAAAAAGACTCGGCATCAAACCGCTCCGCATCCGCCCAGAGCCGTTCCAGCTGATAAAAGTTGCGGGTCTCTTTGTAAAAGACATGGACAATCACATCGCCGTAATCCAGCAGAATCCAGTTGGACCCTTTGTCCCGCTCGATCCGCTTGGGCTGATGTCCCTGCAGACCCAGCTGAAAATCAATCTCTTCCGCGATGGCGGAAACCTGGGTAAAGCTGCTGCCGCTTCCGATCACAAAGTAATCGGCCAGGGATGTCAGCTTGCTGGTTTTTAAGACTTCAATGTCCAGGGCCTTTTTGGCGTCCATCAATTTAACAGCATATTTGGCTAGTTCTAATGTGTTCAAGCATAACTCCTTTTCTCCGCCGGACTCTATCGTTGTTTATGGCTTTGGAACAGCTCACCCATACCGGCGGATATGGGTTGACGCCCCTTTACTTACTGCTTTTGGAAGTGCTGTCGGAAGACTTGCTTGTCGCTTTGCTG
>JAKOTC010000009.1 GCA_029776465.1 Bacillota bacterium | reverse complement strand
GCCGAAGATCGTGAAGCCGCCCCACATGGCGAGAACGGAAGTTTTGCCCAGATAGCGCCGATCGAGCTCCTCGGTTTTTTGAACCTTCTTGTTACCGAAAATACGTTGAACCAGATAGATTGCGAGGGGCAGGAATAAGCCGGCCATAATCGGGGAAATCCAATCAATCGCGGCCGAAATGGCTTCAGAGTCGTTGATATTGACGCTGGTAAGCATGACTGCCGCCAGTCCGCCCATCATCAAAAGGACGGAGATCCCATACTGGATGACGGCAATCAAAAGGGTTGATGCCCCCAATTTATAACGGATCTGCAGAAACAAAATGGCGAAGAGAGGGAGCACGGTGGAGATGAGCAGGGAGAGGACTGTCAGGATAAGGTCGTACACCGGAACCGCCGGATAGGCTTCAGAAGCGGAGATTTCGGCCAGAACAGATAGCAGCTGCATCAACATTCCCCTTTCGCGGTGTATTGAAATTTGGATCCATCAAGATTATTTCAAAGCATCCAGCAGGATGCATTTGGCCTGATAAAAGCTGCCCTGTTCGCCGCGATAAATGCCGTCCAAGGACATGGTTTGAGAGTCCCCAGAGGGAAGCAGGGATGAGGCTTCCTGGCCGAAAACAAGAGAGATAGCCTTGTCCGCCGCCTCGTTCTCCCCTCTTTCCCGGGCTAGGCGCAGCAGTTCAAACTCCTGTATGCCTCGGGCGAGGGCCTTCCAGCGCAGGGAGAGCAGAGGGGCTTTGTCCCCCGAGGGATAGATGAAGTTGACGTCCCCGGCGGGCCAGCAGAAAAACCGGATATCCTCTCGGGGTTTATCGGTCCAGCAGGTATAGCTCCAGCGCAGGAAACCGTCCAGACCCATTACATGGGTCATCCATCCGATCAGACGGCCCTCCTCCATGGGGGAATGAAGGAAGGTGTTGGGGTGTTCGGGCAGGCAGCAGACATACCAAAGATACCGCTTGCCCTCCCGCAGTTTATCCATCAGTGAAACCAGGGGGGCATACTCCTGCTGGATGCAGAAGAGGGCGGGGGCAAAATCATCCACCAGATCGCCGAAGCGGTCGATAAAACCGGTGTGATTCAGAGCTGCCTTAAAGCGGAAGGAGGGAGCGATCTCGTGGAGATGACCGATGCTTTTGGCGTATTCCTCTACGTGTTCCGGCTCGTCGGCCACCACCCGCACTTTGCTAATCTGGCCGGTGCGGATGAAATAAGCCTCCAGGGCGCGGATATATTCGTCAATCTCTTCGGCGGTTTTCATGTATTTATAGGTTCCGTCCTCGTCCAGGTACCGGATGCGCAGGGCGTCGGGATAATCGCTTGCGACCCCGCCAAAACCTTTTTTGGGCTCGGTCCAGATGTTGGCGAGGCCGAAGACCTCAATTTCCCGGTCGATGCCGTATTTGGCGCAGAGGTCGATATACCGCTGCATGGCAGTAAAGTCAATTTCAAACCGCCCGCCCTTTTTGCGAACCGAAAGGATGGAATACTCATAAAAATCCGCAGAGGAACGGCGCTCGTTGAAACCGCGCTGGCCGCTCCAGGGGATCTCGGATGCGATGATGGTCACTGCCTTCTGCCCCATCTTGCTCAGGGTTTCCACCACCGGCTCAATCATGGCGAAGTGGGCATCGCTCCAAAGAGGGGTCTCCGCCTGGCGGGCGATGTTGGAATTGTGCTGCCAAAGATCGAGATGGAAGGCGTATTGGGAGGGATCGGGCATCACAAACTCCTTGACTTCAAGGGTGTAATCCACCTTCCCCACCGCCGTTTCGTCTTCAAACATACGGCTTTTATAGATGGTGACACTGCCTCGATATTCTCCGGCAGGGGTGTCGGAAGGAATGGTGATCTCGGCCCAGACCGAAACAGGGGTGTCCTCTTCTACTTCAAGAACCGGATAACGAAGCAAAACGTCGGCCTGATAATTATTCTGGTTGTCCTGCATCATGCCGATGGGAAACAGGGACAAAGCGAGTTTGCCGGAATCGGCGGCAAGGCGATATACCTCACGGCTGCCTTTGCGGGAAAATACCGGTTGTTCGGATACATTCAGCAGATAAGGCTGCTCTGATTTTAACACAATTTGAAAGACGGCGGTGTCATTTTTTGCCGCCACCAGCTTGACGGAAGTGTTTTCGTAAACCGGTCTGTCGTTGTCCAGATAGCGTTTATTGCCCAAAGTGAGTTTGAAATTTTCATCAGTGACTCCATAAAAGAAAGACATATTCAATAACCCCTTACTTCACTAACATATCATTTCCATATTACCACAACTGCCGTTTTTTATCAATGCAAGCAAAAGCATTTTAAAAGAATTCTCCCGCCTGTCTTGATGTTTGAAGGAGAATATAGTATAATAAATGAGAAATTTAAGTGTCAGGCGATACGCAATTCCCCGAAAGTGGGCTTTCGTATCCTAATGTTTGGTAAGGAGAGTTAATATGCCGTTGTTTGAGAATATGGATTCGGGAACCGTCGTAATTGTTGTTTTGGTTATTGCGGTTATCCTGTTGCTTTTGATGAGAAAAAAGTCTTCTGATGAAGTTCAGGCTGTTTCCGTTTCGGCCGCTCTGGCTGTTCCTGCGGTGACCGAAGACGAGGATGAGGTTATCGCCGTCATTGCCGCCGCAGTGGCTGCCATGGGAGCCGAATCCGGCAAGGAATACCGCATCAAGCAAATCAAACCGGTTCGTGCTGTTCAAGGCCGCAGCGAATGGGCTATGGCCGGCCTGCTGGAAAGCACCCGCCTCTTTTAAACCGCTGCCACAAACCGTATAATCCCTGCGCTTTGCAGCAATGAAAGACAAAAAGACCGGCGCAAGCCGTTCTTTTTGCATTTTGGAGAGGAATAAAGCCCATGAATTGTTTTAATGAGTATAAAAAGAAGGCGCTGGAAAGAGAGTTTCCTTTAAACCCCCAGCAGCAACAGGCGGTCTTTCAAACCGAAGGCCCCCTTTTAATCCTGGCCGGGGCGGGCAGCGGAAAGACTACCGTGCTGATTAACCGAATTGCCTATCTGCTGAAATACGGCAGGGCCTATGAGACCAACTGGATGGATGAGGACATCTCTCCGGAAGATATGGTTTTTATGGAGGAGTATGCCCAAACAGGAAAGGGAGATCCCGATTACTTTACCCGTTTGGTGGCAGTGGAGCCCCCTCCGCCCTGGAGCATTCTGGCCATCACCTTTACCAATAAGGCCGCCAACGAGCTGAAGGAACGGCTGGCCAGAGCGGTTGGCCCCGAATCGGAATCCATTTGGGCCTGCACCTTTCACGCCGCCTGCCTGCGGATTTTACGCCGGGATATCGAAAAAGCGGGAAGGGGCAAAAACTGCGCCATCTATGATGCCGATGACAGCCTTCGGCTGGTGCGGGATATTATCAAATCCCAGAATCTCGACGACAAGCGGTTCGAGCCCAAGGGGGTCCGCAATGCCATCAGCAAGGCCAAAGACAGCATGCTCAGCCCCAGAGACTATCGTGCTTCGGCGGGCAGCGACTATTATAAAACCACCGTGGCCGATATCTATGAAGCATACGAAAAAACATTGGCCGAGTTAAATGCCATCGATTTTGACGACATCCTGCTTTTGACGGTTCGGATGCTGGAGCAGTACCCCGAAGTGCTGGAGTATTATCAGCGCCGATTCCGTTACATATTGATTGACGAATATCAGGACACCAACCGGGTGCAGTATAAACTGGTCAGCATGCTGGCCGCCAAACATCAGAATCTCTGCGTGGTGGGCGATGACGACCAGAGCATCTATCGGTTCCGGGGCGCCACCATTGAGAACATCCTCAGTTTTGAAACCCAGTATCCCGATGCGAAAATCATCCGGCTGGAACAGAACTATCGCTCCACCGGCAATATTCTGGACGCCGCCAATGCGGTGATTGCCAAAAATACCGCCCGCAAGGGCAAGACCCTCTGGACGGAAAATGAGAGGGGCGCCAAGATCACCCAGTATCAGGCGCTGGACGAAAGCAGCGAAGCGGCCTTCATCGGGCGCACGATTTTAGACCGGGTCAAAAAGGGCGCCAAGTTTTCCAGCCATGCGGTGCTGTACCGTATTAACGCCATGGCGGGTGAGATTGAAAAGCAGTTTGTCCGAAGCGGCATTCCTTACCGGATCGTGGGCGGCGCACGATTCTTTGACCACAAGGAAATCAAGGATGTAATGGCTTATTTGAGCCTAATCTATAACCCCGCCGACAACCTCCGGCTGCTCCGGATTATCAACGAGCCCAAACGGGGCATCGGCGACGCGACCATTACTGCCATGCAGCGAATTTCCGAAGAGCTGGGCATCCCCCTGCTCCATGTTGCCGCCCGGGCGGACGAGTTTGCCGCTCTCTCCAAAAAATCTGCCACCCTGCTGGAATTTGCCCGGATGATCCTGGACTTTTCCGAGCAGGTCGGCTCCATCCCCCTGGCCGAGCTTTTCGGCCTGATTATTGAACAAAGCGGCTATCTGGCCATGCTGAAGGCGGGCGGACGGGCCGAGGAAGGCAGAATCGAAAATGTTTACGAGCTGCTTTCCATGATTAAAAAATACGAGGAAACCACCCCGCAGCCCTCACTGGAAGGCTTCCTGGAGGAAACCGCGCTGATGACCGACCTGGACAATTACGACCAAAATGCCGACGCGGTGGTGCTGATGACCATTCATGCCGCGAAAGGCCTGGAATTTGATACGGTCTTTGTGGCGGGGGCCGAAGAAAATATCTTCCCCAGTAATCGCAGTATTTATGAGCCTGCCGAATTGGAGGAAGAGCGCCGTCTGGCCTATGTGGCTTTCACCCGCGCCAAAAAGCTGCTTTACATCACCCACGCCGAGAACAGAATGCTCTTCGGCAACACGACCCGAAACCGGCTTTCCAGATTTGTCAGCGATATTCCGGCCGAATTGAAAGAAGTGAAAGGGGCCCGGGAGAACACGCCCCGGCCGGCTGCAGCCGGCATGACAGCCGTCCCCTCGCGCCAGCGGCCGGAACCGGTCAAAACCGCCCAGCCCTTCTCCCGTCCTGTCCCCAAATCCACCCCCACCGCCGAACGGTATATGCCCGGCGATCAGGTGTTCCATGATACCTTCGGCCGCGGGATCGTCACTTCTGCCAAGCCCATGGGGGCTGATTTCCTGCTGGAAATTGCCTTTGACAATTGCGGAACCAAGCGGATCATGGCCAATTATGCTCGGTTGAAGCGGGAATAAAATACATGTCCATATAAATAAACGGAAAACCCCCTCCAATGAGGGGGTTTTCCAATTGTGCCGGGGGTACAAGCAATCTGCGAGCCCAGGCACCAACGCTGTTCCACAGCTTAGATAATATCTCCTCTGGATGGTGGTAATACCACAGAACCAAAGATAAGAAGTGAAGGACTATGACCTAAGAGTTCTTAGCCTTCTCGATCATTCTTTTAACCATCTGACCACCAACACGGCCGGCCTGAGCAGTTGTCAGGTTAGGACCAGCGGAAAGATCGATGTTGAATTCGCGGGAAACTTCCATCTTATAACGGTTCAGAGTATCCTTTGCAGCAGGAGAATTGCCAGAAGGATTGCTATTGCTCATTAATTAATACTCCTTTCGTCATTCTTCGAAAATTCGAAGACCCGGGACTTTGTTTTATAGTTTTATATTCATTTCCCGGTACGGTCTTATTTTTGACCGTTATGTCGTTTTTAGTCTGCCAATTGTTGTTATTTGAACCAATTGGGCCCCAGGGCCAGGATGTAGGTTGCGGCTGCCGCCAAAAAAGGAAACCCGCTTTCCTCTCCTGCCTCAAAAGGGTATTCGGCCAGATCGATGGATTGACCGTCCAGGGAGGTAACCGAACGCTGAAGGCAGACCTGAATTTGATCCAGATCCGAGCTGGAGATGGTCAGGGTGTTTTTATCGCTCATGCCGCAGGGAATGGACTCAATTCCCATTTCGGACAGAAGGGCGGCTGCTTCCAGATTGTCCTCTTCCAGAATCGCGATTTTTCCGCCGGCCGGTTTGCTCTGCGGCCTGCCGCAGAAGATAATGATGGGATTGCCGGGCGAAATGCATTGGCGGGAGGTAATGACACAAAGTCCCCCGAATTTTTTAAAGGGGTCATGCTTGCTTAAAAGCCGGGTCATTTCCGATTGAAAGGCAGCAGAAAAACGATCCTCTTCCGCCGCGTCTCTACCGCAAATTAAAACAACTTCCATAGGTTTGCCCCTTTCTTGATTACTCCTTGGCAGCCGATATTTGAAAACAGCCTGCGTCAAATATGCCAACCCTGCAGGGCGTTTTTTGAAAATAGTTCCATCAATGTTACGGGAATCCTTAAACAGAGTTTTATTATTCTGTCTGATTTGTGAAAAAATATGATAGCATTTTAAAATGCTTGACGATCCCGCAGACCGGGTGATACAATAAAGAAAAATGCGAAGGGAGTATTCCGTCCGTGCTTAATCATTATAAAGCGATGCAGCCCATATGGGACTATCAGACTTCCAAGTTGCTGAAATTGCAGGTCAAAAACCGTTCATCCGAATTTTTCGGAATTGTAACTGATTTTAATAAGGGGTTTGCCGAACCCTCCAACGGTACGGGTTATGCAAGTCATTTCACCGCCGCCTACTACAACCCCGATTCGATTTATTACCGCAAGGAAGAACTCTTGGATGCGGCTATAGATGCGATGGATTTCGCCCTTTCAACCATGAATGAGGACGGAACCATCGACCTGAGAGAAACGAATTTCCACGATGCTACCTGCAACGGCTTTGCCATGCACCCCTTGGGCAATGCCTATAAGCTTTTGAATAAAATGACCGGCAACACGCCCAAGGAAAACAAGCTGAAAGAGCTCTTCCATGAATACACCGTCCGTTCCGGGGATGCCATGGTGAATTTCGGCTTCCACACCCCCAACCACCGCTGGGTTCTCAGCGCGGCCCTTTCCTATTGCTATACCCTGACCGGGGACGAGCGCTATCGCAATCACATCCAAAAATTCCTCGACGAGGGAATCGACTGCGACGAAGAGGGCGAGTTTACCGAACGTTCGGCAGGCATTTATAATATTATCTGCGACCGCTCCCTGATCACCATGGCCGAAGAGCTGAATATGCCCGAACTGTATGAGGTGGTAACCCGCAACCTCAATATGGTGATGAAGTATTTCGAGCCGGATGAGACCCTCTGCACGCTGAACTCCACCCGTCAGGACGTGGGCAAGGACACTCCCATCAATGCTTACTATGAAATGTATATGATTATGGCCGTCAAAACCGGAAATCCCGAGTTTGCCTGGATTGCCGATCATATGCTGGAGCAGAATCTGGGCCGCTGGATGGCCGATCCCGACAAGGCCAGCGGGGACCGCACCTATCTGCCTTACTTCATTATGAATCCCGATTTTGTGGCCAAGATGGAAACCATCCCCACCCAAAAGCCCAAGCTGAATTATGACAAATATTTTGTAGAGAGCGGTATTGTCCGTAAAAGAGAAGGGGACACCACTCTGACCCTGATTAAGGACCGCCCCCTCTTCCTGAAATTCCAGCATAAGAGCCACAAGGTGTTCCTGCGGTTTGCCGGTTCCTTCTTCGGCCCCCATGCCCAGTTTGTGGCCCAGGATATTCAGCCCATTGAGGGCGGTTATCGCCTGACTTATCATAAGACCTGCGGATATAAGCGTCCCTTTGAGACCAAGCCGGACACCTGGGTTTGGAACAAAATGGACCACTCCAAGCGGGGAACCACCGCAATGCAGGATTTTGATGTGACCTTTGATGTGTTCATGAAGGGTGACTCTCTGGAACTCTGCGTGGATGCCGGCGGTGCTGCCAACATTCCCACCAAGCTCGAGGTGATGACCAACCCCGGCGGAATCTACCTGACTCCCGATACCGCCCTGGTAACCCGCCCGGGTGACTATGTGTTCCTCCGTCAGGGCAGCGCCCAGTATCTGAACAGCGACCATACCCTCATCACCATTGAGGGCGGCTATGGTCAGCACTGGTATGGCGCAAACATGAGAGGAGCCGCCGGCGCGGACAGCTCTTCCTTCACAGTCACCATGACCGGCGTGACCCCCGAAAAGCACAAAGTAAAAATCTCCTTCGGCCTCTCTCCCGAACTGAAATGAATTCATGGGTAAAATGAAGCAAAATTGACAGCCGAGGAAACCAGAAAACATTGTTTCCGCTTGAAAAAGTGGGTATCATAAGAATAGAGCAAAACAAAACCCTTTGCCCGCCGCGAAGGGTTTTTGTCTGAAAAAAAGCGGCGGAGAACAGGAGCGCCTTTTATGACCGTTTTAGTCACCGGCGGTACGGGCTATATCGGAAGCCATGTGGTTGTCGAACTGCTTAATCTGGGTTACAAGGTAGTCAGCATCGACAATTTTTCAAACAGTATGCCAAAAGTCAATCAGCGTATTGAAGCCATCACCGGAAAGGCCCCGGTTTTTTACGAGGCTGATGTTCGGGATCGAAAGACGCTGGACAGAATTTTTAAAGAAAATGACGTGGATTGTGTCATTCACTTTGCCGCGCTGAAAGCGGTGGGCGAATCGGTGGAAAAACCCCTGGAGTATTATGACAACAACATCAATTCTCTGTTGTCCCTTTGCAGTGTTATGCGGGAAAACAACTGCAAGAAGCTGATTTTCTCCTCCTCTGCCACGGTTTACGGCCTGCCCGAACGGATTCCCATCGACGAGGAATGCCGTTTGTCAGTTACCAATCCCTATGGCCGCACCAAGCTGATATCGGAAGAGATTTTAAGGGATCTGTATGTGGCAGACAACAGTTTTTCCATCTGCCTGCTGCGTTATTTCAATCCCATCGGCGCCCATCGATCCGGCTTGATCGGCGAGGATCCGGGCGGAATCCCCAACAACCTGCTGCCCTTTGTCGCTCAGGTGGCAGTTGGAAAACTGCCCGAGCTGAAGATTTACGGCGGGGATTATGATACCCCCGATGGAACCGGCATCCGCGACTATATCCATGTGGTGGATCTGGCTCTGGGACATATCAAAGCCATCGAAAAGGTGATGTCGGGCACCGGAGTGTCGGTATACAATTTGGGCACCGGCAAGGGCTATTCGGTGCTGGAGATTGTTAAAACCTTTGAACGGGTTACCGGTCAAAAAGTGCCTTATCAAATCGTTGAACGCCGCCCGGGGGATATCGCTGTCTGTTATGCCGACCCCGGCAAGGCTAAGCGGGAGCTGGGATGGGAAGCGGTTTACAATCTTGAGCGGATGTGCGAGGATATCTGGCGCTGGCAAACCCAAAACCCCAACGGCTATCAGGATTAAAAAGATTGAAATGAAGGGCCGCTCTCCAGAATCGGAGAGCGGCCCTTTTATCTGCCGTTGGCGATTTGTGTAACTTAAAAATAAAAGCGAATACAGAACTGCATTCGCCGGAAGTCAAAAGAGGAATGATAAGTAAAATTTATTTTACCGATAGGATGTTTTCCAAAACATAACAAAATCCGCAAAGCCCCTCAAAAATCTTTTTAATTTTCGGCCGACCCTTTTCATGTTGGGCATGAAAATCCCCCCTTTGACGGAAATTAAGCTATCTTTACTATATTATACTAGTCATTGGCAGAGCAAGTCAACCAACCCGAAAAAAATCATGAATATAACAAAACCAGAAATATTTTTTGTGAATAATAGCTAAATTTCTTTGAGGTGAAGGTGGGGTCACAGGGTTATCGCAATTTGTCTGGCTTTTAAACAATATGCTTGCAGTTTGCTGAATATGAAGGCCGGTTTTAAAGAGTATCGGTTTTGCGGCCGATTATCAACATTCTGATTGAGGTCAGCAGCATGAAGATTGCCTGGGCCAACAGAATGATCAAGACCGCAGGCTCCATTCTTCCCAGAAACAGGCCGGGGTAAACACACCATAACAGGATGCCTGACAGGTTGCAAACCCCGCCCAGCCAGCCGAATATCAGCGCGGTTCGAAAGGATTTGCGGCTTCTCTGACCCTTGGCCAGTTCAAGGAAGAAAAGCACTCCAAGACTGATGCTGATGACCAGAGGGCCGTATACCGAGATATCAGGCATGGGAAGAATGGCTGCAGCCTGGTCAATCAAAAAGACAAGCAAAAAGCAGGTGATGAGCAGCATCTTCCACTGGGCGGTGTTGCCGCCCTTGCTGTAGGTTAAAACCGAAGTCAGGCCGATGATAAATCCGAGGACGGACAGCAGGCTTGCCGTAATAGAGCGAAGCATGACGGTTCCCATGCTTCCGACGCCGGCCACCACATCGCCGATGCCGGATACCGCTCGGACGGTAAAGAAAATGGAAGAAATAAAAATCAGTATGCCTAAAGACAGAAGCAGCGTACGGTCGACCAAAGGCTTATTTTCCGGGGGTTTTGCTTCTTTTGTCAAGAATAAAAAAGCCAGCCCGCCGAGAATTGTTGCGGGGAGGTAGAGATAAGCCCAAAGATATCCCTGACCGGGCAGAGCGGAAAGGGTTTTATTTATCTGGATTAGAATCATGCAATCGAGCAATGCCAAAAGAGCCACACTGACAATGATAAATAAAATGAATTGTTTGCTTTTTTTCATAAAAACATTCACCGTTCTTGCCACCGGAACCGGTTGGAACATCCTTTCTTTCAACAGTTAAATAAAATAAGGCACCCCTTCTTCAGACATGGTACCAACTGTTATTTTATCCTGTATTTTAAGGAAAAGCAATACCGAAGGCCAAATTCCAAAAGAAAAAGCAAAAAACCTTCGCCGTTTGGGTTGTGCAAACGGCGAAGGTTTTTTATTTTAAAGATTGCCTGAAAATCAGCCGCGCTGATCCAGGGGGATGTACTCGCGGGTTTCAGCGACCGCTTTGTAAGCCGGACGCATGATTTTGCCATTGGTGGCGATTTCCTCAATGCGATGGGCGCACCAGCCGGAGAGCCGTGCCACGGCAAACAGGGGGGTGTATAAATCCTCCGGAATGCCCAGGCAGCGATAGACAAGGCCGGAATAAAGATCCACATTGGCGCAGCGGACGGCTTTGTCATCTTTGGCGCCGCAGAGAACGCTGGGAGCCAGGCGTTCAACGGCTTCGGTCAGTTCAAACTCATCCAGCAGACCCTTTGCAATGGCCAGCTTTCGGGTATTTTCCTTTAAAATGACGGCGCGGGGGTCTGATTTGGTATAGATGGCATGACCCATGCCGTAGATCAGGCCCGAGCGGTCACCGGTTTCTTTGCGGACGATTCTGGTGAGGAAGTTGACGATCTCGTCGTCATCTTTCCAATCCTTCACTTCATTCCGCATATAGTGCATCATCTCGGCCACTTTGATGTTGGCACCGCCGTGGCGCGGGCCCTTCAGGGAGCCGATTGCGCCTGAGATGGCCGAATATGTATCCGTACCCGAAGAGGTCAGGCTTCTGCATACGAAAGTGGAGTTGTTTCCGCCGCCGTGTTCGGCGTGTAAAACCAGGCAAAGGTCCAGCAGTTTGGCTTCCTCATCCGTATATTTCATATCGGGACGAAGGGTGGCGAGAATGTTTTCCGCAATGCTTCGATTCTTCATGGGCTGATGGAAGAACATACTGCTGCCCTTGAAATGGTGGTTCTTGATCTGATAGGCGCTGGTCATGATGATGGGAAGCCTTGCCATCAGCTCTATCGACTGGCGCAGCACATTGGCAATTGAAATATCATCGGCCTTCTCATCATAGGAGTAAAGGGAGATTACCCCGCGCTGCAAGGCGTTCATGATATTATCGGTGGGGTTGCGCATCAGCACATCCTCCAGGAAATACGCCGGCAGCTGCTGGTACTCCTGCAGAAGCCCTCTCAACATGTCAATCTGGGAGCGGGTGGGAAGGTTTCCGCAAAACAGAAGCCAGACCACCTCCTCATACCCGAAGCGGCCTTCTGCCTGATATCCGGCGATAATGTCGCGAATATTGATGCCGCGATAGATCAGTTCGCCGTCTATGGGCATTTTTTCGCCTTCATTGATCAGATATCCGTGAACGTT
>JAKOTC010000098.1 GCA_029776465.1 Bacillota bacterium | reverse complement strand
TAGGGTGTAGCCCCCCTGAACGATCACCCGCTCCCCCTCTGCCGTCACCCCGGCCAGATCCTTGGGCCGAAGTGTAAAGGTAATTTCCCTGCTCTCCCCGGGCTGCAAAAAGACCCGTTTAAACCCTTTCAGGGCATGAATGGGCATATTCTCTCCGGGCAGTTTGATATAAAGCTGGGCCACTTCCCACCCTGCCCGGTCTCCGGTGTTGGTCAGAGTCACCCCCGCCTCCAGCCCCTCCCCGGCCGGGAGCTCGGTTTTGGAGAGGGTCAGGCCGTGATAGGCAAAGGTGGTATAGGAAAGGCCAAATCCGAAGGGATAGACCGGTCTGCCGGTGTAATAGCGGTAGGTTCGGTTTGCCATGCTGTAATCGGTGAAGGACGGAAGGTCGGCATCGCTTTCATAGAAGGTGACCGGCAGCCGCCCGGAGGGACTGGTCTCTCCGAAGAGGATTTCGGCCAGCGCTCTTCCTCCGTCCTGACCGGGATACCAGGCGCTGAGAAGGGCGCTGCAATGTCTGTCCGCCCAGCCCAGGGCAAGGGCGCTTCCGGACATCAGCACCAGGATGGTGGGCTTTCCCACCGCCACCACCCGCTGAAGCAGCTCCAGCTGATGCCCCGGCAGGTCCAGATTGGGCTTGTCGCCCCCGATGCTTTGGCTGGAATTGTCCGGCTCCTCCCCCTCGATGCCGGCGTCCAACCCCAGCACCACCACCGCCACATCGCTGAGACGGGCGGCCTCCTCGGCCTCGGCCATCAGATTGAAGGCATAAACGGGGTTGGGATCCTTCCGATAGAGATGGCAGCCCTCGGCGAAATGGACCTTCACATCGGGCTCCACCGCCTCCCGGATCCCCTCCAGCGGGGTTTTCCAGAAGGGGGGCGTCCCTTCATAGTTTCCGCACAGCGCCCGGCGACTGTCGGCGTTGGGCCCGATGACCGCAATCGCCCGAAGCTCGGTTTTATCCAGAGGCAAAATCCCATCGTTTTTCAGCAGGACAACAGAGGCTTTGGCCGCCTCCAGCGCCAGTTCCTTGTGGCTGTCACAGCAGAGCGCCTGATACGGAATATTGGCATAGGGAACCTTCTCCGGGTCATCGAACATCCCCAGGCGGAAACGGGTCACCATCAGCCGCTCCACGGCCCGGGTAATGGCCTCCTCGGAGATCAGCCCCTCCCGGCAGGCGGATACCAGCTGCCAGAAAAGCTCGCCGCAGTTGAGGTCGCAGCCGCTCTCCACCGCCAGTGACACGGACTGGGCGGGGGTATCGGTGACATGGTGATGCTCGTGGAAATCCCGGATGGCCCAGCAGTCGGAAACCACATGACCGTCAAATCCCCACTTCTCCCGCAGAATCTCGGTCAGCAGAAACCGGCTGCCGTTGCAGGGCTTGCCGTACAGGGCGTTATAGGCCCCCATGACGGCCTCCACTCCCCCCTCGGTGACGCACTCCTCAAAGGCGTAGAGATAGGTCTCCCACAAATCCTTTTTGCCGGGCTGGGCGTTGAAGGAGTGGCGCTCCCTCTCCGGGCCGCTGTGGACGGCAAAATGCTTGGCGCAGGCGGCGGCTTTTAGGTACTTCGGGTCCTTCCCCTGCAGACCCCGGATAAAAGCCTTCCCCATCTCGGCGGTGAGGTAGGGATCCTCCCCGTAGGTCTCCTGCCCCCTGCCCCAACGGGGATCCCGGAAGATGTTGATGTTGGGGGACCAGTAGGTCAGCCCCTTATAGATGCCCTGATCCCCCCGGCGGGCATAGGCGTGGTGCTTGGCCCTCCCCTCGGTAGAGATCACGTCCGCCACCGTCTCCATCAGATCGGTATCGAAGGTGGCCGCCAGCCCGATGGCCTGGGGAAACATGGTGGCCACCCCTGCCCTTGCCACGCCGTGGAGGGCCTCGTTCCACCAGTTGTATGCGGGGATGCCCAGCCGCGGGATGGCCTCGGCGGTATACACCATCTGGGACACCTTTTCCTCCAGCGTCATCCGGGCAACCAGTTCCCTCGCCCGGGCTTTAAACTCCGCATCGGCAGAGGGATCTCTGCGAACTAAAGACATATATACATCCGCCTTTCCGCGCCCCGGCCTTCGGGGGGGCGCCATCATTACCATGAATACAGATTTATTATAACCGATCGGCGCAGCGCCGGAAAGAGGGGAGATTTTCATATTTTATTGTTATGCTGACTCGAAATGACCTGCCGAAGATCTTAGAAGACACCTTAAAAGAGCTGGGCGGAGAAGGTACTGTTATTTCAGTATATAAACACATTTGGAGAAAGTATAAAGACGAAATCGAATCCTCCGGTCTGTCCTATACATGGCAGTGCGATATTCGGTGGGCAGCGGCCCGTTTAAGAAAGAAAAAAATAATGAAAGGCGTTCAGGATAGCCCGCCCCATAGCTGGCAGCTGGCATCCTAAAATCACTGGAGCGCCGTTTTTGAAAAGTAATCGCGGTTGGATTTTCCACCATCTTATTCGGCAGGATGAGCCATAATAATAGTAAAATTCATCACAGGTGGAATGATCTATGCCGATCTATAAAAAACGGTGGTTTTGGCTCGTCGCTGGAATGGTGGCAATCATTCTGATTGCCGGCCTGGGCGGCTGTAAAGAGAAAGAAAATAAAAACAAGGGGACGGACAATTCCCTCAAATCCGCCCTCTCATCCGATTCCAACGAAAGAAGGGCGGAATCCGCGGACAATGAAACCACCGAACAGAAAAATGCCGTCCGCAAGGCGAAGGCCTATCTGGAACTCTCGGGCTTCTCCCGGGAGGGTTTAATCGAGCAGCTGGAATATGAACAATTCTCTCTTGAGGATGCGGCCTATGGGGCCGACCACTGCGGCGCCGACTGGAACGAGCAAGCTCTCCGGAAGGCGAAGAGTTATCTGGAAACCTCGGCCTTTTCCTATCAGGGGCTGATCGAGCAACTGAAATACGAAAAATTCACCGAGGAGCAGGCGGCCTATGGGGCTGACCACTGCGGCGCCGACTGGAACGAACAGGCCGTCAAAAAGGCAAAATCCTATTTAGAGCTTGCCTCCTTTTCCCGGGACAGCCTGATTGAACAGCTGGAATTCGACCAGTTCACCCATGAGCAGGCGGTCTACGCCGCGGAGAAAAACGGTCTTTAAACTTATAGTCATCATAAAAAGCCTTCCGGCCGGCGCCGGAAGGCTTTTGGATTGGAAATATCCTGGCCCCTTAAACGCCCGGGGCTTGGCGGCGTTTTTCATATTCTCTCTGTTCCCGTTCAAAATCCGCCTTCTCCTCCTCAGTCTGGGGCAATAAGCGGGGAACTTCGACAGGATGACCTTCCTCATCCAGCGCCACATAGGTAAAATAGGCCACATTGGTCAGCTTGCAGGTCCTTATCTTGTGATCCTCGGAGACGGCGCGAATCTTCACCTTCATGGAGGTCCGCCCCACCCAGACCAGCTTGGAGGTAATGGTGACGATCTCCCCCACCTTGACGGGATATTGAAACTCGATGCTGTCAACCCGAACCGTGGCCACCTCACAGCCCGAATGCCTTCTGCAGGTCAACGCCCCGGCGATATCCATAAAGTGCATCATCTGTCCGCCCTGCAGGTTGTTCCGCAAATTGGCCATGGCCGGAAGAATCAGCTCGGTTTTAATCACCACCGACTCGTCCGGTGTTCTATACTCAATGGGGTTTTTCTCTTCCTTCATGGGTTGCCTCCGGTTCTATTCATTTGACTTAATCATAACAGAAAAATGAGGGCTGTCAAGTTAGTTTATCCGCCGGGACAGAAAATAAAAGCAGCCGCCCTTGCAAAAAAGAAGGCTCTCTCATGGGAAAGAGCCTTCCTGGCATTATAAGCGGATTTCGGCCAGATGGGGTCTGTGGTCCGAGGCCACGATGGCCGGGATGTCGGCGGAAACCACCTGGGTTTCGGGGTTGACGAAGATATAGTCGATCTTCTTTTCGGGGTTATCGGAGGAAAAGCTGAACTTGGGCTCCGGCATCACGCTGGCGGTATCCTTCATGCAGGCGTAGATGGGCTTAAGCTTCTCGTCCTCCGGCAGCATATTCAGGTCCCCCATGAAAACATAGGGGCCCTTCAGATCCCGGGTCAGTTCGAGAACCTTGGCCACCGCGTTTCTCTGCTCGGCCTGAGCCAGTCCGAAGTGGCTGACCAGAACCGTCAGCCCGCCGCTGACCCCC
>JAKOTC010000008.1 GCA_029776465.1 Bacillota bacterium | reverse complement strand
GAAGCATGGGACGGGATAAACCGGAGGATGGTCCTTCCGGAGCATCTTCCGAGGGATGCTGGTGGGGCATCAGGTGATCCAATAGCAAGATTAATCCACATCCCATTAAAAATCCCACAGAGCTGATGATAGCCCCTTGAACGGGATTATCCGCCTCCTGAAACGCCGGGATCAGCAGGGACCAGATAGTGGCGGCCACCATGATACCGGCCGCAAATCCCAGGATCATATTCTGACGGTTCTGGCTGCCCATATTGATTTTCAAGCCCAGCATGGACCCGGAGAAGGTAGCCATCCAGGGAAGAATCAACATAAAAAATATCAAAGCAAAAGTCATGGTTACATCCTTATACGGTGTTATTTGCAATGTCCGGTTTCAATTCGGCTTATAAGCTGCCGTACCGAAAACTTTCCTCATAGGCGGTGTCCAGCATGGCGACAATGTTTTCAGGCTTCACATTGCCCATGATGTTATGTACCTGGTTAAAGACGAAGCCGCTGTTCGGAGCCAGTTTGCTCATCAGGTCCCGGACATTGGCGCGGACATCCTCGGGGGTGCCGTGAGCAAGGGCTCCCTGAGAATTGCAGCCGCCTCCCCAGAAACACACCTTGTCTCCGTATTTTTGCTTCAGGGCAGCGGGCTCCATGTTGGCGCAGGCCACCTGTACCGGGTTCAAAATATCAATTCCGCATTCAATCAGGATGGGAATCATAGGCTCCATCGCCCCGCAGGAATGGAAGAAAATTTTATAATCCGAATTTCGTTTGACAAAGTCGATATACTTTTTCAGCCAGGGAGCAAACAGGTCGGCGTAAAGCTGAGGATTGATGAAAGGCGCGGTCTGGGTTCCTAGGTCACAGGCAAGGCAAAGCCCCTGAATGGTTTCGCCGCAGTTCTTTATAATCTCCGAGGTATATTGGATATTGGCTTCGAACTCTCTGGCGCAGTCTTCTTTCACCAACTCGGGCTCCAACATCATCCGAACCAGATAGTCCGGGTTATCATAAAAATAGGCGCCGACGCCACCGACAAACATGGTGAAATAATCGGTTTCCTTAAAAATTCTTTCGGTGTGTTTTGCAACGGTGGGTAAATAGGGAATGTCTTCCGGCCAGGGATCAAACCCGACTCCGTCGAAGAAATACCCTCCGGCAGGGGAAAGCATCCGGCCCCCTTTTTCTCCGCGAAAAACCCAGGCCCCGTCGGGCTGTCGTTCGGTGATAATGCCTTCAGCGATCTCAAAGGCATAGTCCTCCCGGGGACGCCAGGTTTTGGTGGCCGGATAACCGGGGTGAAAACAGATGCAATCGCAATGGAAGCGTTCCAGCACATCCTCGTCTACCAGCGCGAGGAACTGAAAACTGTCTGCAACCCGAATGGGCTTTTCCTCCAGCCCCAGATAGCGACGCAGATTTTGATAGGCAAAAGCAGAGATGCCGGTGGAATAATGCATGCCTAAGTCAATGGGAGTGCGGTCGACAGGTTTGTGCTCGATAGCGCGCATCACGCGCTCACGACGGGAAAGAGTCTCTTTTTTCATAACCTCACACCTGATCTTTAAATTTTGACCCTTTATATCAATAATAGGCCGCAATCAGAAGATGTTGCTCGCAGTATTCACTGGGGTGTCGGGTGTCAAAAAGGTGGCCGTATCTGTCGTTATTTGTTATTTGTTGTAAACGAATCCGCGACTTCCGTCCAGTGTAACGGCAGTGCCGCTTTTGAGAATCTTGGTTGCGTTAGAAGCGCCCACAATGACCGGAATATTCAGCGCCATGCCCACAACGGCAGCGTGGGAATTGACCCCGTCCGCTTCGGTGATGATGCCGCTGGCTTTCCGCATGATGTCCAGTATGGCATTGGAGGTTTGAGGGATGACCAGGATATCCCCCTCCTGGAATTTTTGATGGGCTTCCTCCTCATTTTTGCAAACGCAGAGGGTTCCGCAGATGGAGGTGTTAAGAATCCCGGTTCCGCTGACCAGAACGTCGCCCACGATATGAACCTTCATCAGGTTGGTGGTGCCGGAAACCCCCAGGGGCACGCCTGCGGTGATGACAACCAGGTCGCCATTGGAGACAAGCCCCGCCTTTTGAGCTTCTGCAACTGCGGATTCGAAGAGTTCGTCCGTGTTGCCGCCTTCGGGAACCATCAATGGGATCACACCCCAGGAGAGATTGAGCTGGCGCCAGGTTCTTCTATCGGTGGTGCATCCGATAATGGGAGTGTCCACCCGGTATTTGGAAACCATTCTGGCGGTTTTTCCTGATTTGGTCAGCGTGATAATGGCAGCGGCGCCCAAGTCCAAGGCGGTGGTGCAGGTGGCGTGGGAAATGGCATTGGTCACACCCACGTTGTCGGTGGTTTTATATGTCTCAAACCGTTTTTTATAATCAATATTCGCCTCGGTTTTTTTGGCGATTTTGTCCATGGTTTCCACAGCTTCCACTGGATGGATGCCTGCGGCGGTTTCACCGGACAACATAATGACCCTGGTGCCGTCATATATGGCGTTTGCAACGTCGGTGGTTTCGGCGCGGGTGGGGCGGGGATTTTTAATCATGGAATCCAGCATCTGTGTGGCGGTAATCACGATTTTTCCTGCCCGATAGACCTTTTTAATAATCTCCTTCTGAATGGAAGGCAGTTCTTCAAAGGGAATTTCAACGCCCATATCGCCCCGGGCCACCATGATGCCATTGGCAACCTGAATGATGGAATCGATGTTTTCCACGCCTTCCCGGTTTTCAATCTTGGCAATGATGCGGATATCATGATCCCCGAGTTTATCCAGCTCTGAGCGCAGAGCAAGCAAATCATCTGCCGACCGGGTAAAGGAGGCGGCGATATAATCAAATTCGTGCTTGACGCCAAAAGCAATATCCTCCCGGTCCTTTTGATTGATAAAGGGAATATTGAGCTTGACGCCCGGCACATTTATGCTTTTATTGTTGGATATAATTCCTCCGTTGATAACGGTGCAATGGATATTATCCCCGGAGATATGCTCCGCTTTCAGCTCGATCAGGCCGTCATCAATCAAGATTCGGGTTCCAACGGGGATTTCTTTGGGGAGATTTTTATAGGTGATGGAAACCCGTTTTTCGTCCCCTGGACAATCCTCGGTAGTTAGAATGAAATGTTGCCCCGCAGCAAGTTCAATTTTATTATTAATAAATTTGCCAATCCGTATTTCAGGGCCTTTGGTATCCAGTATCATCGGAATAGGCAGACCCAATTCGTCCCGTATCCGCTTGAACATTTCGATGCGGCGGGCGTGTTCTTCATAAGTTCCGTGGGAAAAATTAAAACGGGCAGCATCCATGCCTGCCAACATAATTTTACGAAGCACATTTTCATCGTCGGTCGAGGGGCCCAGTGTACAAATTATTTTTGTTCTTCTGAAGTTCGATATCATAAAAACCTTTCCTTGCCCGGCAATCCCTGAAAATCGCTTGCTAAGACAACCGATATTCATTGTATCTGTATCATAAAGCGGGATCAAATGCCGACTCTCCTACTATTTCATATAAATTATACATCAACCGAAATTTACTTTCAATCCTTTTATCTTCAAAATCATTGATTTGTAACATTTGTTGAAAGGTTGGCCTCTTAACTTTTATCGTTTTCAGCCGATAAAAAATGGGGTATATCTTCAGATTTGGATTTATTTAGGGATATAGTTGCCCTTGTGTATTCCAGTATTTAATGCTTTCTGTATAAAAATCTCAGATTCATATAAAAGTACTATTGCGAAGAAGAGGATGTTTTGCTATAATATTGGATAATGAGTCGATTTTATGCGGCTCCATATAGAAGAGAAAAGGTGGTGTCGGCATGGCTTTTTATAGGCATTTGTTTGACGAATGGCCTGTTGCTTATGCTT
>JAKOTC010000097.1 GCA_029776465.1 Bacillota bacterium | reverse complement strand
TGTAGGGAATGGTTCCAACTATACCAAACAGGAGATTTTCTGACAGGGTAGCTGGCACTGTTGCTCATCGGCGTTTCGATTCAGCATTCCTTTGCATTCTATCCTATAGGGTCCCAACAGAGGACAGATGGAGGTACGTATGGCCGAAAATGATAAACAACGAAAACTTTTACCGGACAGTTTGATTGCTGCTTTTTGTGCTCAGCTGACGCTGATTCTGCGTTCCGGCCTGACCATCCGCGACGGTATTGCCATGATGAAAGAAAACGGGGAGGAGACCGGACTGCCCCTCTCCGGCATTCTTGAAACTGTTTCGGCCGGGGGAAGCCTGCGGCAGGCCTTAGAGCTGGCAGGGGGATTTCCCGCCTATATGCTGGGCATGGTTGAGATCGGCGAGCGCTCGGGCAAGCTGGAAGAGGTTTTAGACTCCCTCTCTCTTTACTATGACCGGGAGAGCCGCTTGAAAGACCGAATTCGCGGGGCGATTCTTTATCCTTCTATGCTGCTGGTGATGATTGCGCTGGTAATTGCGGTTTTGGTCATCAAGGTCATGCCGGTGTTTGCAAAGGTATTTTCAGACCTGGGCACCGAGATGTCCTCCACCGCCGTGGCCATTATGAACATTGGCCAGTTTATCGGCAAATATGCCGCTATCATGATTGGGATTCTGGCCCTGGCTGTGGCGGGATTGCTTATTTGGTCCAAAACGAAGGCCGGTGCGCGGGCTCTTTCCCATTTTTCCACCGGGTTTATACTGACTAAGAAGCTCTCCAAAAAGATTGCATCCGGCCGTTTTGCCTCGGCGCTTTCCCTTTTGATTTCCAGCGGTTATGATACCGACGGGGCGCTGAAGCTGATGCCCGCCATTTTAGACAATCCTTATGTGGCCAGGAAAGTGGAGGATTTGCGGACAAAAATCAGCGAGGGCACTTCCTTTTCCGAGGCGGTGCTGGCCAGCGGGCTCTTCTCCAGCCTGTATGCCGGGATGCTGTCGGTGGGCTTTAAAACCGGGGCTGCCGCCGAGGTAATGAAGAGAATCGCGTCTGCCTATGAAGAGGAGACGGAGACCGCGCTGGATAACATCGTGTCCATGATCGAGCCGGCATTGGTGGCTTTGCTCTCCATTGTCATCGGCATTATTCTGATTTCGGTTATGCTGCCCCTGCTGGGCATTATGTCCTCCATCGGATAAATATCGGGCGAAAGGAGCAAACCATGGATAGACATTCCGGGCTGCGGCCGGTTAAAAGCCTGACGGTTCCTCTGCTGGTTTTCGCCGTCATTTTAGGGGCTTTCTGGGTGGCCATCAATGATGCCTCCTCCAGCGCAAATGAAAAAAGCCTGGAGGCAACCCGGCGGGCCATCAATCGGGCGGCGGTCAGCTGTTATGCCATCGAGGGCCGGTATCCCCCCGATATTTCTTATCTGGAAGAGCATTATGGCGTCACCTATGACCATGACCGGTATATTGTCAGCTATGAGGCTTTTGCCTCCAATATACGCCCGGTGATTCAGGTTTTGGTGAAGGGAGAAAAACAGCTGAGTTAACGATATTAAGATTGGAGAGGCGGAACACCATGAGGCAACGTAAGCCGGTGACACATTCGGCAGATATCCTGTTTGTACTGGGATTGGTCTGCCTTTTCGGGGTATGCTCGCTGCTGGTGGTGCTCTTTGGCGGGCGGGTTTACCAGCATATCGTGGAGAATTCCAACCGGACGGACCAGCAAAGAACGGCCTTTTCCTATATCTCCAATAAGCTGCGAAGCGCCGACGGGGATGAAATCAAGCTGCTGGAAGGGGACGGGATGCAGATTCTGCGCCTGACCGAGGCCCTGGAAAGCGGAGAGTATCAAACTTATTTGTATTATTATGATGGAGCTGTCCGGGAACTGACCCTTAAAAAAGGGGAGATTTTCAACCCCGCCTCGGGTGAATGGGTTGTGAATGCTTCGGGCTTAAGCTTTACCCAGGAGGGGCAGCTTTTAACCTATATCTTGCTGGATGCCGACAATCAAAGCATGAGCTGCAGCATGTTGCTTCGGGCTGCGGGATAACAGAATTTTGGCTCTTATGGAAAGGATGTGAACCTGTGAGAGCATCCTCTAAGCGAATTGCCCCCCTGGTGGAAATGATTCTTGTGATTTTTTTCTTTTCTCTGCTGTCGGCCATTACCCTCCAGATGTTTGCGTCGGCTTACAGTCAGAGCAAAAGGTCACAGGTGTTATCCGTTCTCACGGTGGAGGCGCAGGAACTGGCTGAACAGTTTAAAGGGGGGCTTCCCCCTGAAAAGGCCTCTTTCACCAAAGTCAACAACGGCGGCTTCTATCAGATTTTTTATGACAAGGATTTAAACAGGGTTCAGTCGGGCGGAGAATATATGATGGAGTTATATTATTACACCGAAGCCGCGGCGGGCGGGGAGCACCTGACCGGTCGGGTGACGGTTTATGCTCAGTCGAATTCGGAAAATCTGTTTGAATTGAAGCTTGGAAATTATCAGCCCAAATAGGAGGTGGCAAGGTGGCAGAGCAAACAACCCCGCGCAGGGCGTTGAAGAGCAGGGGCACAGGACTTGGGGGAACCTTGATCCTGATGGTTTTTGTGGTGGTTTGCCTTGCGGTCTTTTCCGCCCTCTCCTTTGTCACGGCAAGGGCTGATTTGGCGCTGAGCGAGAAAAACACCGCCGCCCTTGAGGCCTATTATACCGCCGATGCCGCCGCCCAGGCCAAACTTGCCCGGATTGACGAATGTCTCTTGCAAGCGGCTAAAAAAGGCGGAAATTATCGGCAGAACGCCGCCGAGCTGCTGACTCAACTGCCTGATTTGGTCTATCAGGCGGGCGCCGGGTCCGAGGGGGACCGAGTCGCATTTGAGATTAAAGTGGATGAGGTGCGGGTTTTGTATGTGGAACTGGCGATTCTGCCTTCCGGGCAATCCCAGCGGTATCGGGTTTTAGCTTATAAAACCGTCAACAACTCATCCTGGGAGACCGCAAGCCGGATTGAGGTTTGGCAGGACAATAAATAAATATTCCGCGGGTGGCGGTTCGGGAGGTAAAAATGCAGATAGAACAAATTTTAACTCAGGCTGTTCAGTCCGACGCATCGGACATCTTTTTTGTCACCGGGTTCCCCATTTCTTATAAAATCGGGGGGCTGATCAGGCCCCAGGGGGAGGGGAAGCTTCTGCCCGCCCAGACCGACGAACTGGTGGATCAATTATACCGGCTTGCAGGCCAGCGGATTCGAAGCCGGTTGGAGAAAGAGGGGGAGGATGATTTCTCCTTTTCATTGAAGGGCATCGGGCGTTTCAGGGTCAATGTCTATATGCAGCGGGGAAGTTTCTCGGCGGTTTTGCGGGTGGTGCGTTTTAGTCTGCCCGATCCGGCGGCGATGGGGATTCCCCCCATCGTGACGGGGCTTTCCAGAAAAAATAAAGGCCTTGTGCTGATCACCGGGGCGGCGGGCAGCGGAAAATCCACCACCCTCGCCTGTATTATCGACCGGATCAACCATGAGCGAAACGGGCACATTATTACCATCGAAGACCCCATCGAGTTTCTCCATCGCCATGACAAGTGCATTGTCAGCCAGCGGGAAGTGGCCTCGGACACAGGCAGTTACATCCAGGCCTTGAGAGCGGCTTTGCGCCAGTCACCCAATGTGATTTTGCTGGGAGAGATGCGGGATCTGGAAACCATCGGCGTGGCCATGACCGCGGCGGAGACCGGGCAGCTGGTGCTTTCCACCCTGCACACCATCGGAGCGGCTAATACGGTTGACCGGATTGTAGACGTCTTCCCGGCGGCTCAGCAGCAGCAGATCCGGGTTCAGCTCTCCATGGTGCTGGAGGCGGTGGTCTCCCAGCAGCTGATTCCTTCTACAGACGGGGGACTGGTTCCGGCCTTTGAGATTATGTTGGTTAACAGCGCCATCCGAACCCTGATTCGGGACGGCAAGACCCACCAGATCGACAACGTGATCTATTCCTCCGCCGGGGAGGGCATGGTGGGCATGGATGCCAGCATCCTCGAGCTTTTTGCTGCAGGCAAAATCACCGACCAAAACGCTTTGCAATATGCCGTCAACCCTGAGATGATGGCAAAGCGGATCGCACTGGCGAAGCAGAGGTAATATAGCATGAAAG
>JAKOTC010000096.1 GCA_029776465.1 Bacillota bacterium | reverse complement strand
CTATAAAAACCTGCTGATTTGCATGTATAATACCCCCGTTCAGCTGGTTCCCACCTTTGTTCATTACACCCACGCCTATTTCCCCCAGGAGTTCATGGATGAGGTTGTAGAGAAAAACGGCTGGTTCTTCGGCCGAAAGGAGGAGGGCTATGTGGCCTTGCGCCCCCTTTCCGGCAATGGAATTTGGGTGGATGCCGACCCGGCATTCTACCCCTTTATGTCCATCGAGCCCAAAGATGCAGAAGGCAGGGACGTAAAGATCAAACCCTACGAAATCTCTGCCAACGGCCGCTCGAATGTCTGGATCTGCGAGCTGGGCAGCAAATCCGAAAACGGCAGTTTTGAGGCCTTCATGGAGGGAATTGCCGCCGCCCCATTGTCCGGGGATGTATTCGGCATAACTTATCAATCCCCCTCCTTAGGCGAGGTCAAGACCGGCTGGAACCTGCCTCTGGTGATCGAAGGCCAAACCATCAACCTGGGTGACTATCCCCGATATGATACCCCCTTCTGCTTTGCGCTGCGGGGCGAGCGGGCTATGGAGATCACGGATGACACCACCCGCCTTTCCCTGGACTTTGAGAATGCCAGGCGGGAGGAAACAGCCCTGTAATTTCGGGGTTTACAACAGCTATGGTCAAGAAAAAAGATATTACCGGCATTGCCTGTATGCTGGTCTGTCAGTTTTTGTTCGGTTTCAGCTTTTTATTCACCAAAAACATCACCCAGACCGTCGCCCCGGTCAATCTGCTCAGCTGGCGGTTTATTCTGGCTCTGGGCGTGCTCTCCCTGCTGGCGGTTTTTAAAATCATAAAACTCAATTTCAAAGAAAAACCTTTGAAACCTCTGATACTGATGGCCCTCTTTCATCCGGTCTGTTACTTTGTCGGGGAAACTGTCGGCATCAAGATGACCACCGCCTCGGAAAGCGGTACTCTGATCGCCTGTATTCCGATTGTCACCCTCTTCCTCTCTTCCCTGGTACTGAGGGAGAAGCCAAGCAGGCTTCAAACGGCGGGCATCCTGCTGACGACACTGGGGGTGATGGTCACCGTATTGGTCAAAGGATTCGAGGCATCCTTTCAGCCGCTGGGATATCTGATGCTGTTATTGGCGGTGCTCTCCTACAGCCTTTATGCGGTTCTGGCTCAACGGGCTTCCGCCTATACCGACGCAGAGAAAACCTTCGTGATGCTGGCTTCGGGGGCAGTGACCTTCACGCTGGCGGCCCTGATTCAAAACGGGCTTGAGGGAAAACTGACCGAGTATCTGTCGCTTCCCTTCACGAATCCGGATTTTCTGATCACCATTCTTTACTTAGGTCTGGGCTCGACGGTGGTTGCCTTTTCCTGAACAATGTGGCGTTGAGCCAGATCGGTTCCACCCGCGCAGCTTCCTTTTCCGGGCTCTCCACCCTGGTGACCATTGTGTCCGGAGTATTGATCCTCCATGAGAAATTCTCGCTCTGGCAGATACTGGGCGCCATCCTGGTGCTGGGCGGAGTATATATCGCCAATAAGCCTGCTGCTATAAGAAATAAATCACTATAAAATCAAGGCCCGGATCGCTCCCGGGCCTTGATTTTTATGACTGATGCTTAATAAGCAT